>JANORP010000107.1:0-38204 GCA_031415375.1 Bacteroidota bacterium
GATGACCATGGCGTCGTGCAGGCTATAGGTGATGAAACTCGCTGCGGGTGAACTGATGATCATGGTTTCATGATCGACCAGGTCGGCCTGCTCGACTTTTGCGATCAACTCGGCGTGCTGCGAGCAAAATTCCTCGACGATGGTAGCGGGCACCGAGCTGCGGGTGGGCGCGAAGGGTGCGGGCGACTTGCCCTTTTTGACCACCTCGGCGGTGGTAGCCTTGATGAGCATCTTGCCCCACATGCCGTGAAAGAGCGGCAGTCGTTCCCAAAACGAAACGTATTTGTCGCCTCTAGCAATCGCCTCCAACTGTGCAAAATAGGTGCGGTTGGTGGTGATGAGATGGTCGATGCATTCGCCGATGCTCCAGACATCAGGCCCAGGCTTCCAGTTGAGCTGCAACCCCGAGAGCTGCCCAAAGGCTGCACGCAGTTGGCCGGGCAGCTCGCCAGCAGTTTTTAAAATGGGATGGAGGTAGGCATTCTTCATCGCATGCGGGGTTTTGAGGTCCTATTTTTTAAGCCGCTTGGCATTTTCCAAAGCCTCAGGCAGCACGTTGGCACTCATGGAGGCGTTGATCTGCGCATGCATGTCGCCCGCCAAAAACTGGGCGAGCGAGGTGCGGGTCACATTGGGTTCCTTGCCTGGATCCAAATATTCCTTGAGTTCCACGCCCGTGGTGGCGATGTGCAATTCGAAGGAATGCCAAGGCCCTTTGAGGTAAGTCCAGGAAGTGCGTGGTGCTGCTTTCATCGGGATTCAGTTGTGGCTGTGGTAATAGGCATCGACAGCATCGAGGCGCCGCTGCTTCTCTGCCGCTGGCAAAAAGGACCCGATGAAAGAGTTGCGGGCCAAGACATGGATGTCTTCTTTGGTCAGGCCGATGGCATGCGCTGTTTGCACATAATTTTCATTCACTCCGCCCCCAAAATAAGCTGGATCGTCTGAGTTTACCGTCACGAGCAATCCAAGGTCGAGCATTCTCTTGAGGCTATGGTCTTTCAAATCATTGACGACGCAAAGCTTGAGGTTGCTCAGTGGGCAGACGGTGAGGGCCATCTGCCGACGCACGAGCTCGGCGACGAGGGCCTCGTCGTCGAGGCAACGGTTGCCATGGTCGAGGCGTGCGATATTGAGCAGGTTCAGCGCCTCCCAGATATATTCGGCAGGGCCTTCCTCTCCCGCATGCGCCACGAGGAGCAAGCCCTCTTGGGCAGCCTTGGCAAATACCCGCTCAAATTTGGAAGGTGGGTGACCGAGCTCTGAGGAGTCGAGTCCCACACCGATGATACGGTCGCCGTAAGGCAATGCGCGCGCAAGGGTTTCAAAGGCGCTAGCCTCGTCGAGATGGCGCAAAAAACACATGATGAGGCTGCTGCTGAGTCCCCATTGGGTCTCGGCGGTGCGGCAGGCACGCCAAATGCCGTCGATTACCGTCGCAAAGGGCACACCGCGATCGGTATGGGTCTGCGGATCAAAAAAGATCTCGGCATGCACGACATTTTGGGCGTGCAGCTTTTCCAAATAGGTGAATGTGAGGTCGTAAAAATCCTGCTCATGGAGCAGCACATTCGCCCCTTCATAATAGATATCGAGGAAGTCTTGGAGATTGCTGAAGTTGTAGGCTTGCCGCACTTCCTCTACCGACCCAAAGCGAATGGGCACTTGGTTGCGTTGCGCGATCGCAAACATGAGCTCTGGCTCAAATGTGCCTTCGATGTGCACGTGCAACTCTGCTTTGGGGATGCCATGGATCAATAGATCCAAGCTGTTGTTTTCTGCCATTTGTGAAACGCTTTCTTTTCCCAAAATAGGGCTTACGCCGCGAGAAATCCAATTTTTTTGACGCTCCACTGCAAGCAGATGCAAAAGGCCATCCTAGATATTTCCAGAATGGCCCTTTCGTTATTTTCATCAACGAACTACTATTTGGGTTTCCCGTCCAAGGCAGCCTTGTCGGCGGGAATAGCATCGCCACCCTTGGGAGCGACGATAGCGGGTTTGTCCAAGTCCTGAACCATGGTTTCGGTCTTCTTGACCTCTTGTACCTTGGTCTCTACTGGCGCTGCGGTTTGATCACCTGTATAGGGTGGTGTATCGCCCAATTGCGGCACTGTCGCTGGACCCGTTGGCTTTGGAGCGACAACTGGAGCGACGGCTTTGTCCACAGGCTTTGGAGTTACCGCTGTGGCAGCAGGCTTATCGGCGGGCTTTGCTGTCGATGCAATGGAAGTGCTTTTATCGGCTGGCTTGGGAGCAGCCACTGGAGCGGCTGTCTTGTCGGCTGGCTTGGGTGCAGCCACTGGAGCAGCTGTCTTGTCGGCTGGCTTGGGTGCAGCCACTGGAGCGGCCGTCTTGTCGGCTGGCTTGGGTGCATCCACTGGAGCGGCTGTCTTGTCGGCTGTCTTGTCGGCTGGCTTGGGAGCAGCCACTGGTGCGGCTGGCTTGTCGGCTGGCTTGTCGGCTGGCTTGGGTGCATCCACTGGGGCGGCTGCCTTGTCGGCAGGCTTGGGTGCATCCATTGGGGCAGCGGTCTTGTCGGCAGGCTTGGGTGCATCCACTGGTGCGGCTGCCTTGTCGGCTGGCTTGGGTGCATCCACTGGAGCGGCCGTCTTGTCGGCTGGCTTGGGAGTCCCTTCGTTTTTGAGAGAATCCTTGGGCGCTGGCTCCAATTTCATTTTGATTTCCTCTTTGCCAGATTTGGGAGCATCAGCCTTGATAGCCTCCTTACCCGTCTTGGGTTCTTCACCCATCGTGGTCACTTCCAACTTTGGCATCTGGTTTTGCTTCAATTTGCCACCAAACTGAACCTCGGTTTGGCGGTTTTCTTGGTATTCTTCCTCCGTACAATCGACGCCATCGCGGCATTTATTTTTTGGCGAGCGTTCTCCGAGCCAGACTTGCTCCAAACGATCCTTGGCAATGCCATGGCGCATAAGGTAGCTGAATGCATTTTGCGTGCGGCTCTTGGACAGCTGCTCATTGTAGGAACTGCCGCCACGAGGGTCGGCATGAGAAACGAGTCTGATTTTGGCGCTTGGATTGCGCTTCAAGAAATCCAATACACGATCAAGTTCGCGGTAGGCATCTGAACGCACATAGGCGTCGTCATAATCGTAGAAAATGCGGTAGAGTGCGGTATCGGGCATGAGGCGCATGAGCATCGCATTGAGTGACAGGTCTCCAGGATCCAAACCTTTGGTGGATACATCCATTACCTTGTCCATATAGCCTTCCTTTTCCACCCGCACTTCGTAGTCGGTTTCTGGTGCGAGGTGATAGCTGAATTCGCCATTCTCATCGACTTTCACGATCACTTCCTTTGCGATGATGCGCACGGTTGTTCCTTCGAGGTCGGTGATGCTATCACCTTCGACCTTGCCATTGAGGGTATATACTGGAGCACTGTTGTCTTTGTCGAGGCGCAACAATGCCTCCACGGGTACCGATGGGTCGAAGCTCACAGTACTCACGACCTCAGATGTTTCGAGATAGGTGTCTGAGGATGCGACCAACTTGTAATCTGTGTTGCGATCCAAGCCATATCTAAACTCGCCGACCTCGTTGGTACGCACGATCGTGATCAGGCCCTTGACGCCATAAATTTCGATCTTGGCATTGTTGATCGGCAAGCCAGTCTGCTTGTCGAGGACCAAACCTTGCAACACCTGGCGCTGCAGGAAGGAATAGATATCGTCGTCTCCCTTGCCACCTTTGCGGTTGGAGCTAAAAAAACCAACACCCGTCTTTTCATCGATCGCCAGTGAGAAGTCGTCCATTGGGCTATTGACCGGATAGCCGACATTGGCCACCTTTTCAAACTCGGTGCCCAAACTGGTCATGCGAAAGATGTCCAATCCACCGAGGCCAGGATGACCGTTGGAGGAGAAGTAGAAGACGCCGGTAGGGCTCATCCATGGAAACATCTCGTTGCCGGGCGTATTCACACGAGGCCCCATATTGGTGGGTTTGCCCCAATCCTCACCCTGCTTGCGGGCAAACCAAATATCGGTACCGCCTTCGCCACCTGTCATGTCGCTCACAAAGTAAAAAGTGTTTCCGTCGGGACTCACACAGGGGTGTCCCACCGAATAGTCTTGACTGTTGAAGGACACTTCTGAAATCTTATCCCACTTGTTGTGTACCAATTGAGCTTGAAACGTCTTGAGCCTTACCAAGCCGTTCTCACCTTTTTGGAGCTTGCCAAGGTTGTAGTCATTGCGGGTGAAGTACATGATGTTGCCATCAGGACTAAATGTAGATCCGCCCTCGTGGTATTTGGAATTGGCCAAACCAGGCAGCATGACTGGCTCGCCGAGTTCGGCTTTGCCAAAGTACTGTGCTTGATACAGGTCAAGAAAGTTGTCGCCGGTCCAGTTGAAAATGGATTTTGCAGGTGTGCGCGAGCTGGTAAAGACCAAGCTATTGCGGTACATCGTCGGGCCAAATTCAGACTTTGGCGTGTTGATGTTGGTGCTTTTCACAATGTACATGGCCGAATCGGCCATGAAGGTCTTATAATCCTTGGCCGATTTGAGCATGTTTTGGGCAACCTCATCCCAGTCGCGCTCCTGTAGATATTTCTCCAACAGGGGCACAGCATCATCCCATTTCTCATTGTTGATGAGCATCTGGGCATAATAAAAAATGTTTTGAGGATCCTTGTTCCCAGATTTGAGCAGTCGGCTGTACCAATATTCCGCATCGCGCGAATTGTTGACCATGCGGTAACTATGGGCCAGTTTTTCCATGCCCTCCTCACTTGTGGGCACCTTTTCCAAGTGCCGCTGAAACAAGGGTATCGCCAAGGAATACTCCTTGCGGTCAAACTTTTTGTTTGCCCGCTTCAATTGCGCGTGGACGGCCTGGGTCCCTAAGACAAGTAGGCAGAAAATTGCGGCGCATATATATTTTTTCATGGCAATGAAGGAAATTCAGATCAGAAGTAGCGTGGGGTCATGAAATTGGCTTTGCCCCAACCCAAGTCGAGCCCAATCATGAGCTCATGGGATCCTGAGTTGTAGGTTTTGAGTGGCGACAGGGTCATGTCGTAGGAATAACCTGCCCTGAAGCGGCGTGTGCTTTGAAACTCGAGCATAAACACGAGTGCATCAGTGGTGCGGTACCCGACGCCAACGCCGATGACCTTCGCAAAAAACATCGTCGCATTCAGATCGACTTGCATCGGTGAGTTGGGGACATATTTGAGGACAGCCGATGGCCTGAAGCTCACGTTGCTGCCCAAAGGCAAGATTCCACCGATCATGCCAAACATGTGCATGGACTGCTTGGAAGCCAATTGCCCCGCTGTCTGATTGCCGCTGCCAAAGTAACGCCCTGCAAGCAAATTGGGAACCGAGAGGCCCGCATAAAACTTGGGGGTGGAGAAGTATGCACCAGCACCAGCACGTGGCAACATCGCCGCTGCATCTACAGATGGCTTGGAGGGATCGACATCAGCGGGATTGATTTGGGAAAAGCGCGTCTTGTATTGCAACAAGCCGGCGTCCAATCCCAGGCTCAAAAAGCCTTTGGATACCGGGATGCGGTAGGCATAAGAAAAGGCCAAGTTACTTTGTGTCGTAACCCCGATGCGGTCATGCTCAAAATTGAAACCCAGTCCATGACGCTCATTGGCGATGGGTGCGTGCACGTTGATGTTGCCCGTTGTAGGGCTACCATCAAAGCCTAGCCATTGTTTGCGCAGCACCATCGTAGCACTCAAAGCATCCCGACTGCCAGCGTAGGCGGGATTATAGGCCAGTTGGTTGAACATGTACTGCGAATATTGGGCGTCTTGTTGCCCTTGCACCGGTGACATGCATCCCAGCAAAGCAACAGCGACCACAACCAGCTTCCATTGTATATTTTTCAGCATTTTCATGATTTCGCTTCCTCCAGATTATCTGTACACCAGAATAAAGCCCGTCAAGACACTCGTGCCATTACCCGGATCCAATCGGAAAAAATAGGTGCCATCGGGCACAGGGTTCTCGTTAAACGTGCCGCCCCACTCATTGTGGTAGCCATTGGCCTCAAAGACTTGGCTGCCCCAGCGATTGAAGATCATCAACGAGTTGCCAGGGAAAAGCAGGATCGCCTCGATTTCCAAGAAGTCGTTGATACCGTCGCCATTGGGCGAGAAACCATTGGGGATCACGAGTTCGTTTGGTGGCAGGATCGTGAACACTGCATAGGCAGAGTCACACAACCTGAGATAGCCATTGTCACACAGCGCATAGTGGAAGCTGTCGGTGCCCACAAAGGTCGGATTGGGGGTATAGGTGGCCATGCCGCTCGCGAGCAAAACTGAGCCATTGCTCGGCTGCGTGATCACGGTGGCCGTGAGCACATCCACGCTGTCGGGGTCGCTGTCATTGGCCAAAATATCACGTGTGCCAGTGGTGTTGAAGAGCAAGGTCATCGTGTCCCTGACCGCCACGGGTGGTCGGTTGTCGCTCAGCACTGTGATATAGACAAATGCGGTGTCGCAAAATGGCCCCCCCGCAGGTGGGTTGTCGCAGATCACATAACACAAGGTGTCGATCCCAAGGTACAGTGTATCCGGTGTATAGGTAATCATCCCCAAGGCCGTATCAATCACAATGGTGCCATGGTTGGGTCCGCAGCTGATGGCGGTAAAATCGAAGATGTGCCCATTTGGGTCACTGTCATTGGTGAGCAGCGAGAACGTGATGACGTCGAGGTAAGTTGTCGAGTCGGCATCATTCAAGGCGATCGGTGCCTCGTTGCCATTGAAAATCGTGAGATAGACCCATGCGGTGTCGCACATCACAGGCGTGCCATTGTCACAAATAATGTAGCATAAGCTATCGAGTCCCAAGAAGGTCGAGTCTGGCACATAGACAATGTCGATCCCAGAGAGTGTGGCCGTACCATGGAGGGGTTGGCAGCTGATCGTAGTGGTAAAAATGCTCGTGGGCTCCACATCGGTATCATTGGCTTGCACATCGATGGTCACTGTGAGCGTATCGTTGGGCATTGCGAGGGTGTCTGAGACTGCGGTGGGCTTGTCGTTGATGTCTTGCACCAATATGATGACCATCGCTGAGTCACAGCCAGGCGGCAAGGCATTGTCGCACAGTTGATACCAAAGCGTATCCAAGCCCGAGAAGTTGGGATTGGGGGTGTAGAGGATCGAGCCACTGGTGTTCACGGCTGTGCCATTGCTAGGGCCTGCGTAGATCGTAGATGTGAGTGGGTTGCCTTCGACATCTGAGTCATTGAGCAAGATGTTGAACGTGACAGGTATGTCCTCGATCGTCGTTGCCGAATCATCGACCGCTAGCGGTCGATCGTTCACCGGAATGATGTTCCAGATAAACACGACCGTATCACAGAGCGATACGTTTCCATCATCGCAGACGATGATCGAAAAGGTTGTGGAACCGTTGGCGTTGGGATTGGGAATGAGCTGCACGCAGCTGTCCCCGTCTGCTAAGCCCGTGACGATGCCGAGGGTAGGCGCACCGATGAGCGCGGTCGCATCGTGCTCATCAAACTGAGGGTCAGAGGCCGAGAGACAGTAGGTCAATGCTTGATCCTCCAGCGAATTGAAAATGATGGTATTGGTGGGCAAGCCAAAGGTATCGATCACAGGCGGCAGATTGCCACAATTGATAATTGTGACATTGCCCATATTGTTGGTGAAGTTGCATTCCTGGTGTCCAATTGCAGGCGCCGAGATCGGAATGGGGTTGCTGCCATCGTCATTGATCTGGTAGTAGAGGTTGAAAGTGCCGCCTTGGTCGCCCACATAAATCATGGGCAAGGTAAAGGAGGCTCCCGCAGGCACGGCTGTACCTGTGGCACGCGTGCCAAGGAGCACAGCACCGGGCAAGTAGGGATTGTTTCTGTAAAAGGCGATGCCTGTACCGACTGGAATCGTCGCGTTGCCTGTATTGCTGATGGTGAGACGCACTCCCACAGAGTCTCGGACACCATTCTGGCAAGATCCCAAATCCAAATCGGTTGCCATGTTCAGGATGGTGATGGCATCGTTGGCTGCAGGATTGACCAAGGCACCATTGTCGGCGAGCCTGGAGGTCTGCTTCATGAAGGAATTGAAAGGAAAATTGACGGGAGCACCCGCGGGAAATCCACGCTCTTGGTGCTGTTGCACCCGTGGGATGCGCAAATTGTCCTTGATATTGAGGACATAGTAGCTACGCTGGTTGAAGACCGTGCGTGTTGCGATCCAAGGCACAGTGCTCGGTTGGAATGCTTTGACCTTGGTGCCGCATTGGCAGACAATGTTGGCTTGGCCATTGTTGTCCACGTCTGCAACCACTGGAGTCTCCATGCGGGTATTGGGTGAGGCACAACCGATTGCAAACCGATTGGCACCCGTCGCGGCGTTGAGGACATAGAGCTGAGACTCGTCACGTACCACAACCTCGGTATTGTTGTCTCCCTCAAAATCAAACAAGACAACGCCTGACCGCCCAGAAAGTACCTGCAAGGGAAAGGACCATAATTCAGTAAATGTATTGGGCCCTGGATTGAAGCTCAGTGCCAAGACGACGTTTCTGCCAGCCACGACCACATTCATCGTGCCATTGCGATCGACATCGTCGATCGCAGCCAAGCCGCCCGAGGCGGTAATGGCGCCACCAGCATTGGCGGCGGCATCGATCTGGAAAGTAGAGCCGATTTGTGCGGCGGTCTGCAAGTCCCAGGCATAAACGATGCCACGGCCAGAGGCACTTTGTGCTACGACCACTGCATCGATGTCCCCGTCACGGTCGATGTCTCCAAGACTCGTCAAGCCATCGGGTGCACCGGTGATGCTCGTGCGCGCGGTGATCGACCCTGCGCCAAGATTCACAGAATAGACGGTATTGCCAGCGACCAGTTCCAAGCCCGCACAATCAGGACAAAATCCAGTGGGCAGCACGTCTGCGGCGACAGAAAACGGCTCATTGGGCGAACCAGCATTGGCGCCCTTGGCACCGGCAGAGGCGCTGCTGGCGATCAGATTCCCGTTCACACTATTGAAAATCTGGTTGCCGAGATAGATCTCGGGGATGCCATCCTCTTCAAAGTCGGCAATGGCTGGTGTCCATGCATCGTCGCCAGCTCCATAGCCGACAGGGACAGAAGACGACCACTTAAGGCCGCCATTGTGTTCAAAACAATACAATTGGCGGCTAGCTGCAGCGACCATCAAGATTTCGCCGAAGCCATCGTTGTCGATATCGGCGATTGCATAGCCATTCATGCCAGCGGTCGGCAAGCTGCCGATCGTGCGCTCCAATGCGCCATTGGCACCATTGAAAACAAAAGTCGCATTGCTCACCAGTGGTCTGCCAGTAATGACCTCAGGAATGCCATCCAAATCGATGTCGCCGATCATGGGCGTGCGGCGCGAGTCCACGGGCGTGGCCACACTATCGGTCGCCCAAAGTTGGGTCATCGTGAATGGTGGGGCAGGAGGAGGCGAAGTCTGGCATGCTGGCACAGGCCCACCAAAAAACTGGCTCGCGCAAAAGAAGTTGCCCGAGCAGTCGGGATCGAAACAGTCCACGTAACCATCGTTGTCGTCGTCGAGGCCGTTGTTGCAAATCTCTTGCGCATAAGCGCCCATGGAAATGCCGACAAGCAACAGCAGCAAGCCCGCTCGCAGTAGGCTCGCCCTGGACACTGCTACAAATCCCTCGTTGCGCGATGGCTTCAAGCTCGAACTGGTAAAGCGTTCGATGAAATCCTGCATATTAATGACGATTAAACATTCTAAATCCTTGGCTGGCTAAAGCACAATACGAACAGTTGAAAAATGGTAAGATTCTTGCGTTTCCACCGACCTAGACATTGATCATTCAAACCCATGAAACGGAAATCTATTCACAATTTCCAGGGCCCGCATGTAATTCAAAAGCCTTGCAAAACAACAACAAGAAGCCTACTTCTCTATCGGGGATGAAGATAGTGATTTATATTTATCCACAGGTTATTCAACAATGATTTTTTTACTGGAAACAAAATCATTGGGGCCAAAACATTGCCAACACCTAGAAAGTGATGCTGAAATCGGCCCTTAGACCAAAATTGTTGAATCGACCCCAATTGTTCTTGGTGAACGCAGGATCCGTTTTGAAAGTCAGGTCATGGTAGTTGAGGCGCCAGATGGCATCTACCCGCAGGACCTTGAAAATGTTGTACAATCCACAGCCTGCCTCTAGATAGGGGATTCTGGACGGAG
Organism: Bacteroidota bacterium; assembly: GCA_031415375.1. Lineage (GTDB taxonomy): Bacteria > Bacteroidota > Bacteroidia > J057 > JADKCL01 > JADKCL01. The sequence continues at coordinate 10,223 of JANORP010000107.1, forward strand.
CCTTGATCTGCTGTAAGAAATAGGTGCCATCGCCTTTGTTCACCAATGCCTGGTTGAGTTGCATGTTTTGCTGGGTAAGCGAACCCCATGCTAGCCGACAAGTGAGCACCTCTTTCCATTTGAGTTTGCGTAGCAGCGGCAACTGATTCCAGAGCAAACCCTCAAAGTGTTGCTCGCCAGCAAATGTGAGGTAACGGTCGGCGACAAACTCATAATAATTCATGAGATTGAAGCCATAGAGGTCATAGCCCCAGGACATATTACCCCTAAAGACATGCAGAGCAGGAAAGGGTACCGTTCCAAATATCTGGCCTGCCTTCAAGTCATAGCGAAACCAGCCATACCTGCCCATGCGCACAAAATTGTTCATGTTGATCTCAGCAGAGTTGTAGCCATACTGCCCGCCGAGCAAGCCAGCAAATCCATGGCGATACTTAAGCCTAAAGATCGGAAACTTACTACCCAGGTAATTGTGGTCTCCACTCGCATTGGTGATATACTTCTCCTTGAACGATATCCTGAAATCTGCGCCAGCCTCCGTGATCGAAAACTCTTTGCCGACGCCACCATCGGGGCGATTGAACCCAAAGGCAAACGTCTTGGCTGGCTCAAAAGATTTGGTGCGGAAATAAAAGTCAGCATCGAGGCCCTTGCGCAGGTAGGTATAGAGCGTGGCGCGGTTTTCGACATAATAGCTGAGTTGTGTGAGCGGCACGCGGCGCAGGCTGCTTTGCAGCAAGCTCGTCCCATTGTTGAGAAAATTTTCAAAGCCCACCTGCTCGACCTCTTGCGTGCGCTTGAGGCCTAGCTCCAACTTGGGCTTGCGTAGAAATCGGTATTTGGCCTCGACCTGATATTTGAGACGGTGATCCCCAAAACCGTAGGCCAGGTGTCCACCAAAATAAAAGCGCTTGCTGAATTCGGGACGGGTGTAAAACCCACACCGCGTGCGCCAGCCCTCGGCCTGATTGAAGCTCATCAAATAAAAATAGGGCCCCACCTCCCACTTGGGACGTTTGTAGGTGCCCCAGCCGATGATCCGTGTCGCCTCGATGTAAAAATCCAGCACTCCGCGTGACCTGAGTGAATCTACAAGGGCAAACCCCAGTTGCTCGCTTTTGTCGAGCGGTGACCTGCGCATCTCTGCCCAATAAGTTGAGTCTTTGGACTCTGCATCTTCCATCACCTCCATGAGCTCCTGTTGGTAAAACTTGGGCGCACGAGGCTTGTTGATCACATAATTATAGAGGTTGGAACTGCTGCGGCCGATCACCCCGACCCCATCGCCACCCTTGCGCTTCATCACACTGTTTTGGAAATCCACCTCGATGTCGAGCAAATTGGGCACCCAAAAAGTATCGACCTTGGTATATTCCTGACGGATGCGGATGTCCTCCACAAAATTGATGTTGGGATTGTCATTGAGCTTCAAGTCGAGCCTGTTGATCGCCCAGTCCTGGTTGTCGATGTAGATCGTCCCTTTAAAGACGGGATCATAAGGTCGCTTGGGTATCACCTGCACACCATATAATGTGTCTTGGCCATAGCTGTCAATACTGATGAGCTGAAAATCATAATCGACAAATGCACCATCCGCAATCGGACTCAAAAAGGTGCGGTCCACCACCACCACACTATTGCCATACATATCTATCTGCAAAAACATAGAACTCAGCAGATTGTACTCAGAACCCTTGACACCCGAGGTCTGCACGGCTAGGATCTCTTCCTTTTTTTGGCCGGGCCGCATATAATAGAATCGGCTCACACTCTCAGATACAAAGCCCGCGATCTTGTATTTGGTGGAGTCGTTGTGCATCGTATCCCCGAGGATTTCCTGCACCTGTTTCCCAACACCACGCACCAGCTTGGAATTCAAGAAATGGTCGGTGACATTGTCCATCGTGAGCACGAGCTTGTTGTAAGACTCATATTCATAGGCTTCGATCTTGTCGAAGCGGTTGTGGCGGCGGTTGGCGATGGCATTGCGAATCACACGGTGGGCAGGATTCACGGCTTTGGAAGTGATTACAATCTCATCAAGCGACATGCTTGAGGGTCGCACGAGGATTTGGTAGTTGGAGGTGGCTTGGGTGATGCTGATGCTATCGGCAAATTGTTTGTAGCCCGAGGCACGCACGACAAGGCGATAATTGCCTGGCGGAATGACAAACAGAAACTCACCATCCAGATTGGTATTCACACCATAATTGGTGCCATCCAAGGTCACCGCAACCAGCGGCAGGATTTCTTCTGTGATTGAATCCCTGACCACACCGCTGAATTGGACTTTTTGCGCAAAGAGGCGCCCTCCTGCTATGCAAAACAGGGCCATCAACAGGGATGGAAGGAACCATTCTCGACGCACTTTTAAGAAATACTTTACAACAGCAGGCAAATTCAGGGAAAAGATAACAATCATTCGTGGACTATCACTTAGGCTCAGGAATATTTCATCAGCTTCGCCTGTGGCATCCATCACTTGAAAGCGCTTTTCAGAAAAGCAGGTGAGCATCATCGCAGCCAGAAATTCAACAGCACCTGTCCCATTTTCATTTGTGGGTTGTCAATTATCAAATCCGAAAACCTATCTTTGGACAAAAATTACTGGACTCATGGCCGATCGTCAGATCATATTTTCAATGTCGCGGGTAAGCAAGGTTTACCCGCCCAATAAGCAGGTTATCCGTGATATTTCCCTCGGTTTCTACCTCGGCGCCAAGATCGGCGTGATTGGTATGAACGGCCAGGGAAAATCGACCTTGTTGCGCATCATCGCTGGTAGAGACACCGACTTCCAAGGCGACCTCGCCTTTTCGCCGGGCTATACAGTGGGCATGCTCGAGCAGCACCCCGATCTCGACCCCGAGAAGACTGCCATCGAAATCGTGCGCGAAGGCGCCGCCGAGATCGCAGCCTTGCTCCAGGAGTATGAGGACATCAACATGAAATTCATGGAGGAGATGAGCGCTGAGGCGATGGACAAGCTCATCAACCGCCAGGCAGCTGTGCAAGACAAAATCGAGGCTGCCGACGCTTGGAACCTCGACAGCCACCTGGAAGTCGCCATGGACGCCTTGCGTTGCCCCCCATCAGACCAAAAAGTCGGCACCCTCTCTGGCGGTGAAAAGCGTAGGGTGGCCCTCTGCCGACTCCTGATCCAAAAGCCAGACGTGCTCCTGCTCGACGAACCCACCAACCACCTCGACGCAGAGTCGGTGCAATGGCTCGAGCAGCACCTGCAAAACTATGCCGGTACCGTCATCGCCATCACCCACGACCGTTACTTCCTCGACAATGTCGCGGAATGGATCCTAGAGCTCGATCGCGGGCACGGCATCCCGTGGCGCGGCAATTACACCTCTTGGCTGGAGCAAAAACAAAAGAAGCTCGACCAGGAGCAAAAGCAGGAAAGCAAGCGCAACAAGACCCTCGAGCGAGAGCTCGAGTGGATCAAGATGGCCCCCAAGGCGCGCCACGCCAAAGGCAAGGCGCGTATCACGGCTTATGAAAAAATGGTCTCCGAAGACGGCAACCAACGCGAGCAGGACCTCGAAATCTACATCCCGCCAGGCCCCCGCTTGGGCGACAAGGTGATCGAGGCCCATGGCGTTGCCAAGGCATTTGGCGACAAGCTCCTCTACGAAAACATGGAGTTCATCATCCCCAAGGGCGCCATCATCGGGGTCATCGGTCCCAACGGTGCAGGTAAGACCACCCTGTTCAGGATGATCACCGGCAAGGAAACACCCGACAACGGCACCTTCGAAGTCGGCGAAACCGTGAAACTTGCCTATGTCGATCAAGAGCACGACGACCTCGACATGGAAGCCAGCGTCTATGACGCCATCACGGGCGGCAACGACATCATCATCCTCGGCAACAAGGAGATGAATGGCCGGGCCTATGTGAGCCGCTTCAACTTTGCCGGCACCGACCAGAGTAAAAAGGTCAAGCAGCTCTCAGGTGGCGAGCGCAACCGCCTCCACCTTGCACGCATCCTGCGCTCAGGCGCCAACGTGCTCCTGCTCGATGAGCCTACCAACGACCTCGACGTGAACACGTTGCGTGCCTTGGAAGAAGCCATCGACAACTTTGCAGGTTGCGCGGTGATCATTTCCCACGACCGTTGGTTCCTGGACCGTGTGTGTACCCATATCCTTGCCTTTGAGGGCGACTCTCGGATTTTCTTCTACGAAGGCTCCTTCTCAGAATATGAGGAGGACCGCAAGAAACGTCTCGGCGATACAGGCCCGACACGCATCAGGTATAAGAAGTTGTCGCGCTGAGCCGCGGCCAGATAAATAACCGAAGGGGTCTCGTCTGTAGGGGTGAGACCCTTTTTGTCGCGGGAAAAGCGCCACGGGCGTGGATTGCACAAGCAAGAGCGGATCGAAAAACCTTCGCGCTGCGCCCAATTGCAGCTGGCAATTGGATGAGTTTTTTCCTATTTTTGGATTATGGGAGAGCCAAAAACCGTCCATCGCTACACGGTACAAGAATACTTGGCGATGGAAGAAGTCGCCGAATACAGGAGTGAATACTTCGAAGGGGAGATTTTTGCCATGTCGGGAGGGTCTGGAAACCACAGTAGAATCGCATTGGATTGTGCGAATGCGATTGGGGAAGGCCTGAAAGACGGCAACTGTGAGGTCTTCAACAGCGACTTGAAGGTCAGAATCGAAAACTCGAGCGCCTATTACTATCCAGATATCTCCGTTGTTTGTGGGGGTGCTGCATTTGAGGATCCTGCCGAGTTGATTCTGAAGAACCCGATCATCATCTTTGAAGTCCTCTCAGAAAGCACCGAATCCTTTGATCGCGGAAAGAAATTCCATCGCTACAAACAGATTTCCACCTTGGTGGAATATATCCTGATCGCGCAGTCGGAGCCTCAAATAGATGCTTTCTACAAAGTTGATGACGACACTTGGATGCACCGCAGCTATGCAGGACTGGAAGATGTCCTGGAATTAAAATCCTTAGGCATTCAAATCAAGTTGGCAGACATCTATCGCAGGGTGCAGTTTGCATAGCCCCCCGGCAGCAAGGTAATTGCCATCCCTTGGCATTTGGACTCCAATCGCTTCCAAGACCTGGTCATCTGGATTCCTTATCCATGATCATGCCAACGCGCATTGGATTTTCCTATCTTTGGATCCTATCTCTTATAGAAAGATGAGACAACACCTATTGAATGCGCGTTTTGGCTTGCGGGCGATCACTGTCGGCGTCGTAGCCTTGGTGCTCGGCTTGGCCGCTTGTGAAAAAGACAGCGTGAAAAAAGATCCCAACGGAAAAACATCGATGGACCAAATGAATCAATTGCCGATCAGCGATCCGCATAGCTTTGCCAAGCCCATGAACGTGCAGGCAACGCACCTCGACCTCAATATTGACGTCGATTTTGAAGCCAAGCGCATCCGGGGTACCGCCACCTATACCCTCAACAATCGGACAGCCGACAGCACGGTCATCTTTGACACAAAAACCCTCGACATCATCGCCGTGAGGACACCAGAAGGCGACAGCCTCCCCTACACGGTTGGCGAAAAGGACGCGATCCTGGGCCGCCCACTCACGATCCAAATCAAGCCCGAGACCAGCACGGTCATCATCCAATACGCCACCCGAGAAGGAGCTGCAGCATTGCAGTGGCTCAGCCCGCAACAGACAGCCGGCAAGCAGCACCCCTTTCTCTTCACCCAAAGCCAAGCCATCCTTGCCCGCACATGGATTCCCTGCCAAGACGGCCCCGGCATGCGCTTCACCTACAACGCCACCGTCAAGGTCCCCAACGACCTCATGGCCGTGATGAGCGCCACCAACCCCACCGAACTCGTGAACGACGGCATCTACCACTTTGAAATGAAGCAACCCATCCCAGCCTACCTCATGGCATTGGCGGTCGGTGACCTGCGCTTTCAATCGGTCGGTGTACGCACAGGCATCTATGCCGAGCCCGCACAGCTCGACAAGGCCGTCTATGAATTTGCCGACATGGAAAAAATGCTCGTGGCTGCCGAGGAGTTGTATGGCGCCTATAGCTGGGAGCGTTATGACCTCATCGTCTTGCCACCGAGCTTCCCCTTTGGGGGCATGGAAAATCCGCGCCTCACATTTGCGACGCCGACCATCCTCGCGGGCGACCGCTCGCTCACGTCGCTCGTGGCCCACGAGCTCGCCCACAGCTGGTCAGGCAACCTGGTGACCAATGCCACCTGGAATGACTTCTGGCTCAACGAAGGCTTCACCGTCTATTTTGAGTCGCGCATCATGGAGAAACTTTATGGCAAACCCTACGCCGACATGCTCGTGGTCTTGGGCTACCAAGACCTCATGGAGACCATCGCCGATCTCGGCCCAGAGAGCGACGACACCAAGCTCAAACTCTCGCTCGATGGCCGCGACCCCGACGATGGCATGACCGACATCGCCTATGAAAAAGGCTTCTCCCTCTTGCGCACCATCGAGGCAGCCGTGGGCCGCGAGCGTTGGGATGCCTTCTTGAAACAATACTTTCAGGGCAATGCCTTTGGCACCATGACCACAGAGGGCTTCATTGCCAAGCTCAATCAAGACCTTGTCAAAGGCGACCCCGCCGTGATCGAGGCCATCCAACTGGAAAAGTGGATTTATGAGCCTGGTATCCCAGAAAGCTACAAAGCCCCCACCAGTACGCGCTTTGATGCGGTGGATGCCGAGCTGGAAAAATGGAAGGGCGGAACCGCACCCAGCAGCCTCGTCACCAAGGACTGGACGACCCACGAGTGGCTACGCTTCATTCGCGGGCTGCCCAGTGACATCAGCCTCGCCAAGATGGCCGAGCTCGACAAAGCCTATGGCTTCACCAAGTCAGGCAATGCCGAAATCCTAGGTGCCTGGTTTGAGCCCGTCATCCGCCAAAAATATACCGCTGGCTATGACGCCGTCGAGAATTTCCTCCTGCATGTGGGCCGCCGCAAGTTTGTGAAGCCGCTCTACAAGCTCATGGCCGAGACCGAAGATGGCAAAGTCAGGGCCAAGGCCATCTATGCCAAGGCAAGGGGCAATTATCACTCGGTCACGCAGGGCACGATCGATGAGATTTTGAAGTGAAACATCACTGATCTTCCAATGCCTTCAGGTAAGTGATCAGGCTCTTGTCCAACGGCGTGAGCATCTTCTCCACGTTGTCGTACTGCGGCTTGTAGTAATCCTTTTTGGAAAAATACTCCTTCAGGTCATTGGATTTGAAACGCATTCCATAATGGGCATAGATTGCGTTTCTCAAAATTCGCAGATTGGAACTGGGCAGGCCATCGAAATAGCCCAACCCTGCCCAATGCTCCTCGACCAATGTTTTGATCGGGTAACCTGCCATCATGTCGAAGCTTCCGTTGCTGGTGAGTTGATAGCGCGTTGTGGTGAGGGAATCAAAATTTCGTTCCAAAACAGCGTAGGGGTTGTCCCATCCTAAACGCTCTTCCGTCTCTTCGGCTTCAGACATGGTGATATCAAGCGCATGTGCATCCATCATCATTATACCGTGTTGAGTGATTTCCAATCGGTCATCATCCAAAAAGAAGTACTCTCCTGTTTCAAAATATCCGCCTTCGGCTGCGGCAACGCCACAATCTCCACAGATTCCAATTTGGTCCAAAATCGATCCGTCGGAGCCTCTACTTACAAATGCGAATTCAAATGGTCGCTCGGGGGATGATTTCCAGACTTCAACAAGAAAGCCATTCAACCGATGTGCATCCACTTTGCTCCCTTCGATTGATGGCGATTTAGGTGCTGCAGCAGCCTGATCGATAGAATCATCTTGTAAATCGTCAGGCTTTGGTTGGCTCGTGTTATCGGCTGGATGAGTACAGGCTATGACCATCAAGAGCAATGATAACCAACAGTATCGCTTCATAATTCAGGAGATTTACCAATAAATATATGCTTTCAATGGAATCCAGTGATTCCTTTTTTCAAGATGATCGGTGGGGGCAGAGGATTAGCTGTGAGAATTCTGCATAATCTTGCAGACATAAAGTGATTCAGATGTCCTCTCAGGGTCCCAAAACCATCCTCATCCTCGGCGCCAACTCAGACGTGGCCAAGGAAATGCTCAAGCTCTATGTCGAGCGAGGCGAGCACGTGATTGCAGCATCGCGTAGCCTCGATCAGTTGCGGGATTTTGTTGCCGCAAATGGGCTGCCTGTTGAGCAGGTTGACATTCGGCATTTTGATGCGGCTGCCTTTGAGACCCATGCAGATTTTTGGAAAGCATTGCCCACCAAGCCTCAGATCATCGTGTATGCAGCGGGTTTCCTGAAGCAAAACGAAGATGCACTCGTCGATTGGGAAGGGAGCTTTCAGATGATGAAGGTACACTATGCAGGGGCGGTTTCGATCCTGAATGTCATTGTAAGCGATACCTCACATACGCAACTGGAGCAGATCATCGGGCTCTCCTCACTCTCGGGGGTGCGGGGTCGCAAGAGCAATTTCATCTATGGCAGTACCAAGGCGGCTTTCACGACCTACCTCGCGGGCCTACGCCAGCACCTGAGCACACGCAAGGTGCGGGTGAATGTGATCGTGGCTGGCTACATCCGCAGCAAGATGACCGCTGGTCTTGCCCTCACGGAATCGCTTATGCTGGAGCCGAGCTTCATTGCCAAAGCTTCTGTGAATGTCGGAAAACGCTTCGTGACCGTGCCAGGTTGGAAATGGAAGCTCATCTACCAAATTTTGAAGCGCCTGCCCGAGGGATTGGTCGCCAAATTGCCTTGATCGGGATCTGCAGGAATGTCAGTCCTGGGCCGTCGCAGCTGCAGGCTTTTTGCGCAGCATCAAAAATGCCACGGCCAGTAACCAAAGGATGATTGCATAAAAACAAGCCCATTCCAAGATAGGCTGCACCCATACTTCGGGCCGCACAAAGTGCTTGGGATCCTTGACCCATTCGCGCAGCAGGTCGCTGGGCGAAATCACAAAGGCCGCAAAGGCGAGGGCAGTGACCGCGCCCAAGGTGATCGTCCACTTGGGCAAGACTGCCTTTTGGGTGAAGATGGTGACGGCGGTATTGAAAAACACCAATACCAGCGCACTGTGAAAAAACACCATGGCCACAAGGATGTGCGGCCGCAAATTGTCCACAGGAAATGCTCCCACCAAAAAACAAGAGATGCTCGTGCTCAGTCCCAAAATCCCGGTCACCATCCGCTGCCATCCCCGAAATTGTTGTGTGAAGCCGATGCTGAACACCAGTAGCAGGCTGCTGCTGAGCATCAAACCCACATTGAACAAAGCAGCCCATTCAGAATACCGGCGGTCGCCCAGCTCAGAGATATAGTGGTTGATGGGGGAATAGGTCTCGTCATACATGCCAATGTAAGGGATCGAAGCCGCCCAGACACAGACGAGCATCACGCAGCACCCTACAATGCCGCAGATCGCGCTGAAACTTTGAAACGAAATTTTTGGTGGCATGCGGCAAAAGTAATGGTTCTGGACGAGCGAATTATCCGGCAACAAACAATGGCTCCATCGAAATCTCCTGCTGCACCAAGCCGAGGCTATGTGCATTGTGCTGCAAGCCAAAGGCAGTGATGAGCGTGAGTGCAATCTGCTTACGCGTGCCGCTTACCTCCCTGAAGGTGGTCATCCGCTGCCGCATGTTCATCGCCTCATCCTTGCCGAGCGAATAGGGCCCGTCGTAAAATTTGATTTCGCAAAAATTGATCACGTGGTCTTTGCGGTCGATCAGCAGATCGACCTGCAAGCCTGCGCGATCCTCATTGCCCGCAAAATAGAAACTCGACGACTCCGCGTAAATGCCTTGGATGCCCAAGGCGATCTTGATCTGCGTGATGTGCTTGAGGCAAATGTTTTCAAATGCATAACCCGACCAGCTTTTCCAAGCGTGTGAGTCGCACAATTTGAGCCAAGTGCCTTGGCCGCCGGCCTTTTTGCCCTCGATGAATTCCAGATAGAACAGACTGTACTCATCCGTGAGTCGATAGAGCTTTTCCTTTTTTTGCTTGCCAAATGGTACATAACTGGTGATGAAACCCGAGGTTTCCAATTCCTCCAGCAGGCGTGTGATGCTGCCGCCGTCGGTCATCTTGGTTACCTCCACCACTTGCTTGCGCGTGAGTCCCTTGCGCTTGTTGCCCAGCGCACGCACGATCTTCACATGGTTTTCGGGTCGGTCAAACAATGAGGCGTAGAGCTTGGTAAATTCATCCACCAAAATGCCTTGCGGCTCAAAGCAAAGTCGATCGACGGTTTGAGCGGCGCTTTGACCGGGCTGAATGTCACTCAGGTAGTGGGGGATGCCGCCCGTGACCATGTAGAGCTGAATGATCTGGTAAGGTTCAAGGTACAGCCTGAGGCTAGCCAAGTAGCTTCGCGTCTCATGCAGCGTGAAGGGCTGTAATTGGATGTGGTGGGTGATGCGGTTGTGAAGTCCTCCCTTGTCATGCACGAGCTTGCGGATCATCCAAGAGGCCGCCGAACCGCACAAGACCACAATGACCCGTTTGTTTACCGCCCAACTGTTCCAGAAAAAATCCAAGGCTTGCATGAAACCCGACCTTGGCGCAGCGAGCCAGGGCAACTCATCGATGAAAACCACCTTTTTGCGGGCCGTTTTTTTCCCATCCAACAAAACCGACAATTGCCTGAAGGCCTCCATCCAATTGCTTGGTATTGCAAGTGGCACCTTGGAGTCAAAAAAATCGGCAAGTCGGTAACTAAAGCTTTGTAATTGGTCGATTTGAGTAGCCTCACGAACCCCCGAAATTTCAAAGTCGATTTTGTCTTTGAATATTGAGTGGATCAAGAAAGTCTTCCCAACCCGCCGACGTCCCGTAATGGCGAGCATTTCGGCCCGATTTGAAGCCATCGACGATTCAAAAATCTTTATTTCTCGCTCCCTACCGACGCATTCTTGCATTTTTTCCCTATTCATATTTGGCGGAAAGTGAGCCCAAAGATACACATTCCGCCAAATATAAACCGATATAATTGGCGGAATGTGGGTTCAGAATGGGAGATTCCGCCAAATATAAATGGCCGTACATGGCCTCTTTCCCTACCTGGGTTAAGGTCGCCAACTGCCCAACCAGGCCACCACATCGACATGCAGGACCCGTTCTTGTTCCAATCTCAGGTTCTCCCGTTTCAAAACGTCGAATGCCTTTTGTTCAGAGGCAGTGAGGCCGATAGGATTGCTGCTTCCATCGGCCACGCCATCGACTGCAAAGGCGCGGTACCTTTCCAAGGTCGCAATGTCCATGAACATGGATTGCACTTGTGGGTAGCGCTTGCGCAACTGCGCGAGGAACCGCAAGCCTTGGATGTCGAGGTCGCCCCAATAGATGATCTCGGCATCGGCAAGCCAAGGTGCGGCAAGTGCACTCACCGCGTTGCCTTCCCCAAAGATGCAGAGGCCGTTGCGCAGGGGTGGAATCGTGAGAAAGGGCATGAGGTTCTCGCAGACAATCACCCGGGGTCGCGTGAGAGGCAGTCGTGCAAAATCGGCTAGCGGGATGCTCACATCGCTCGACGGCAAATGCAGCGCAGCTTGCAAGTCTGCATCCAACACACGAAACCGAAATGTGATCGGCGGCTTGCGCAAGCCAAAGCGGTCTTCAAAATTGCTGGCATCCGCAACGAGATGCTCAGCCTCCAACAATTCGTCGAGCAGTTCCCGCAAAATGCCGCGATTGCCCTCGATGAATTTGCTATGCACCTGCACTGGCAACTCGCGGATGTAATGCCCAGGCCGTGGATTTTCCATGAGAAAATTGCACACCGCCACCAACTCCGGCCATGTGCCTGCATGGTCGATCACCGTTTGCGGCCGCGGTCGCATCCATGTTTCCAGCTGCGGTAAGGCTACACGCAAGAAGCCTACATCCGCCACAAACTGCTGAAACTGTTTGGTCTTGTGGATGAGCTGCAAAAAATCGGCCTGGGTATCGATCGTGATGGCCTCGGGCAAGGTCTGCTTGCCGTGTTGCCGCGTCATGATGGCCGCCCCAAAATGGACGGTGTAGCCAAAACCCTTTTCAGCGCTGGAGCCAGCGACCAGCGTCTTAATCCAGGGGCTGAGCTGCTCCCAAGGCGTGGATCCACTCGCCAAGCGGCCGGGAATGCGCAACGGAAAAAACGGCTCATTCCCCAGCCAAGCCTTGAGAAAGGCGGTGTATTTCTTCTCTGCTTTGCTTTTGATCTCGGCAGGGATGATCATTGGGCGGCTTGGATTTCATTGAATTCACGCTTGCGAGCCTGGTACTGCTCCATGCTCAGGTCATAGACGCGCGAGAACTTCTTGCTTTTGTTCTCGACGTAGTGACAGGCGTGAATATAGGGTTCGGCGATGTGAATCTTGTCAAGCGGCGTTACGACCAGTAATTGTAGGTGGAGTTGCTTGCAGAGCTCCATGAGGTACTTGGATTTCTCTGGGTCCAGCTTGCTGAAGGCCTCGTCCACGACGATGAAGCGAAAAGATTTCTCTTGATGCCCGCCGCGATCAATACCAAATTGATAGGCGAGCGCCGCGCCTAGGATCGTGTAGGTGATCTGCGCCTTTTCGCCACCGCTCAGGTGGCCCGTGCTTTCATAGACATTGCGTACCTCATTGGTCTCTGCAAAGTGCTCGGTCGCATGAAACATGAGCCAATTGCGCACATCGAGTACGCGCTTGCGGTAATTTTCGTCTTCGCGCAGGCTCTCGATGATCGACTTGATGATCGTAAAGCTCTTTTCGAGGAGGGTGATGTCTTTGCTGCGCTCATATTCTCCAGTATCAAACTTCCAATCTGACTTGAGTTTTTGGCGAAAGTCGCGGATATCTTCACGGATTTGCTGCCTGTACACGAGCTGGATATAGGTCTTGGGATTGGGATGAAAGTCGATTTGGCGCAGGGATCCATTGAGGTCACGGATGTTTTCTTCGATCGAATCAAGGCGATTGTTGAGGGCCGTTTGGAAATTGGCCATGTCACCGACCATTTTCTCGTCGAGGTATTCGCGGAAGCGTTTTTCATGTTTTGATATGTCCTCGTTTTTGATGCGGTTGTGGATTGCGAGGTAGTCGCCCACATACTCGATGTCGCTGCCGAGCTCGCGGGTCTCACTCGTCCAGTCGCGAAACTGGTCGCGCACCTCGTCTGGCGGATTGCGGAAGATGGTCATCGCGCGGTTGAGATGCTGCCGGGCCTTGCTCAGATTGTCCTTGGAAGTGGCGATTTTCTCGGCGAGCTTGGCCATCTCGGCACCGTGCTGCTTGTCGAGCGTCTCCAATCTCAAGGTGGCTTTGATGCTGGGTATGAGGGCTTGAATGTAGGAAAATGCCTGCTTGAGATCGAGGTGGGAATAGGCCGTGAGCACGGTCTGCGCCTCGCTGACCTGCGCACGATAGCCCGCCAACTGATCGGCTTGCCGCGTTTCTCGGACCACCTCATCCACCTTCATTTTCTCCAACTCCTTCAAAGCAGCGCGCACGCCCTTGAGTTGCTCCTCCAGCGTCTTGAGCTGGTCGCTGCTTTTTTGGAGGACTTCAAGGCTCTGCTGATCTTTTTGCAGGGCCTCGGAAACTGACTGCCAGTCGATCGCCTCGTAGGAGGCCATATTAAGCAGGTCGCGCAGCTGGTCTCGGCGCTGCTCCTCGGCCTTAATGCGGCCATTGAGGGCTTTGATCTGCGCTTCTTTTTCTTTGATCTGCGCTTCGAGGTCCTTCATGCGGCCCTTGAGCAATTTGATCTTGTCCTTGTTGTCCCAGCCCAATACAAAATGCTCGGGTCCCCACCTGCCTTGGCGGTCGTCTTTTTCGTGCTTTTCCTTTTCCTTGCTCAAGCCCTCGGGCGTGAGTGCCTTGTTGAGCCGCCTGAATTCCTCCAAATCTGTGGTGCAGACGTGGTCAAAGCGATTGAACAATTGCTTATCGAGCCAGTGGTAATAGGGGTTGTGGGGCTTGATCTCCAGTTTTTCGTAGAGTGCCTTGGGTTCATGGGAATGCAAGATGGCGGCCTCTTCACGTGGATCGACCTTGAGGTAGATCACACGGCCATCTAGCCGGGTCGCATTCACGTAACGATTGACTGCAGGGTAAAATTTGTCGGGAACGAGCAGCCGCAGGGCGAAGTTGTGCAGCAACTGCTCGGCGGCTGACTCCCAAGTATTGGCCTCCTTTTCCGTGACCTTGAGCAATTCACCAATGAAGGGGATGTCTTCCTCGGTTGCGCCCACGGCCTCCAAGATGCCCTGGCGCAGGTCAATGTTGCGCTTGGGAATGCGGGTCTTGCGCTGGAGGAGGGATTGCAGCTCCTCGTCGAGATCTTTGTAGCGGTCGTCGAGGTTGCTTTTTTCGACGGCAGCTTGTATCCGTTCTTCTCCCAAGGTCTCCAAAGTTACCTTAGCCTTCTCCAGCGCCTCCTCGGCCAGTTTGCGATTCTCCAAAAAGGCGGCCTCGTCTGGATTGGTGCCAAGCTGCAAGGCCGTGGCGAGTCGATTGTAAATTTCTTGTTGCCGCTTTCGTTTCGCAATATCCGACTCTTTTTCCCGAATTGCCTTCTCCAAATCCTTGATTTGCCTGCCAATCTCATTGCCCTCGATGGCGGCGCGCAGGCCGCTCTCCTCCTCGCGCTTGGCTTCCAGACTCTCGATGAGCCTCGCAAGTTTTTCTTGCACCATCCCCAATTCGGCCTCACCATCCCTGATCGCGACTTGGAGCAAGTCGAGGTGCTGGGTCGCAAACCATGCTGGGAGCATTTGCTTTTGCATTTCCTGCGATTCGCAGGTTTTTTCCAGTTGCTGGCACTCTGCGTTGCGCTCAGCGACGGGTTGGAGTAGCTCGAGTTGCTTGCGGGCCTTTTCGAAGGCGCGGTAGGAACTCAGCAACAAGTCAAAACTCTCTTGCAGTTTTCTAAAATCACCCTCGGGGTCGCCTGGCTCCAGCATGTGTGTGCGGATGAACTCGTCGAGCTTGCCAAGCACCTTGATACCGACGGTCTGGGCGAATAAGTTGAGCGCCTTTTCGGAGCGCATCCCAAATGCCCGGACGAAATAGGCTTGGTACTTGGTGAAGCTCTCGTGAAAGTTCACTTCGTGCTCTTTGCGCAGCCGCTCTTTCCAGTTTTTGCCGGGCGTGTAGCGGATGTCGTCACTGGCGATGTCAAGCGGACGGGTCGCGGTGAAATATTCCTTGTTGAGTTTGCCGCCGCCCATGAACCATCGCACTTGGCCGAGGGTCACGTAGTGCTGCAAGCCCTCGTTGTAAAATGTGGCGAGCAAGACCGAATAATCCTTTTCTTTTTCACGGAGGTATTGGGTGCTGGAGCCTAGCTTGCCTTCCTCTTGGGTCTGGCCATAGGCGCCGAGCACATAGCTGTCTTCGGTGCGGTCGGCCTTGGACTCAGCACCAGAGCTTTGGTTGTAGGCCCGCAAGTTGCTGGGCACGAGCAGCGTGAGGACCACATCGACCAGCGTTGTCTTGCCCGAGCCGTTGGCACCTGTGAGCAAAGAGGTCTTGCCTTCTGGCCTGATCGTCCAGACCTTGTTCTCACCAAATGTGCCCCAGTTGAGCACTTGGATGTACTGTAGGCGATAGCCAGAGCCCATGTCTTCATTCCTGAATATCGATCCCTGCATGGTTTTCCTCAGGTTTTATTTTTTTCAAAATGGCCTGCAATTCATCGGCAGTGAACCTGGCCTTGATGATGCGCTTGACCTCATAACGCGTGGCGTCGGGTTCGCGCGTGTCTTCTTGACTGATGCGCTCGATGTACCCCAGTTCCTGCACGTTTTTGATGAGGGTATCTAGGCGTTCAAGCAGACGACTCTGGTTGTTTTGATCGGGAAAAAACAGCTCAATCTCTGCCTTGAATTCGCCACGGGTGATGAAGAGCTTGCGGCTGTTGGTGTCTTGCACGTCAAATTCCTCCAGTTTTTGGCGGAGGAGCACGCAGAGCAATGTCACCTCCCAGGAGAGTTTGCGGCGTTGCAGCAGGCGGGGCAGGCGGTGGGCCTCGTCCTCGGGTTCGCTCTGGCTCAGGTAGGCATAGCCCTCGGTTTCATTGAAGACGAGCTCCAAGCCGATCTTGCCCAAGTAGTTGCTCAGATCATTGAAGTACAGCTTGATATCTGACCATTCTCGCGATTGGGTATCGTAAATCGGGCCTAGCAGCAGCTTGATGGCGACTGCGGCGTAGGGTGCAGGGCCTTGTTGTTGGTGATCCATCAGATGGTGTAGATGATTTGGGGTACTTGCAGGGTCTTGCCAGATTCAGGGTCGAGCTGGACGGTAAATTTTTCCTTGTCGTTGATGTAGTGTTTTTGGGAGCCTGAAGCGATGCCCATATAGGTGATGACCTCGGCGAGGCCCTGAGACAGCGGATATTCTTGCAAGACTTCTTCCAGGGAAACTTGGATGCGGCTGCGCAGCATTTCTCGGATTTTTTGCTCTAGGGCGGTAGTGTTCACGAAGAAATTGTCGAAGAGCGCTTGCAGGCCCACATCCTCTAGATCGGTATCGGCCTCGTCTGGGCGAGTGGTTTCTGAGGGGGCTACGGCCTGCTCGCCGAGCGGGCGATCCATGGGCAGCATGATGGTGGCCTCTGCCTCAACCGACCAGAAGTCCTGGCCTGTGCCGACAGGCACGTCTCCCCTCATGGCGACTTCACGAATCTCGTCGATGGTTTGGAGCACGCGCTTGCGGTCTTTGAGGTTTTGCTCAGCGATGATGCGGTTGAGTTTCTCGGCCAGCATCTGATTGGATTCAAAGACCTTTTGGCCATTGGCGTGGAGCTGCCGCTTGAGACTGGTGAGCAGGGGGTCGCGGGCGAGGATGTCGCGCTCGACCAAGAGGTCCAGCACCTTGCCGACGAGCAGCTTGAGTTCATCTTGCCTAGCGTCGCTGATCAGAAATTCCCAAAAGGAATAAAAGCTGCGGCCCTGGTCATTGTCTTTGAGCTCGTCGATGCGGTCGAGTGCGTAGCCGAGGATGCCGCCGCGGGTCATGCTGCGCTCGGCTTGGCGCTGGTAGATGCCGCGCGTGATTTCTTTGAAATTTTGTTCGACTTCTTTGAAGTCTGAGAGCAATTCGCGGGCTGACTTGGTGATCTCAAAGAAGCGCTCTTTGATCTGGGTGTCTGAATAGACCTCGACCTTACCCGTCTGCTCGATAATGCGGATGCTGGCTTTAAGTGCTTCAATCTTCGCGTTGAGTTCGGCGATTTTTTCTTGTGGATTTTCTTGGCTGCCCTCGACGAGGTCGCGCAGCCGCCGAAAAATGTCTTTGAAGCGCGACTCTGTGCCTACAAAGTCTTTGCGCTCGAGGCCCTTGACGAATTGAAGCGCTTTTTCTGTGTCGGGTGTGAGCTCGATCCAATCCAAGCCGCCCTCATCGGGATATTTGCGCAGCCACCCACGCTTGACCCAGCGGCCGAGGGCTTGGCTGGCGTTGGGTTTGGGGACTTCGGAGCCTTCTGCCTCTTCCTCGGCAGCGTCCATCGCTTCTTTGGCACGGTAAAATTCCCAGTAATCGGCGAGGGCCATTTCGGCCTCATGAATGCGCATCGCGGGCTTGTCTTTGTCCTTGAACAGGTCATCCAAAAAGGCCAATACTTCGGGGGCCGATCGAAACTTCAGCAAGCTCCAAGCGGGAGATTCGCGGAAAAACTGGACAAAGGTGTCTTGGTACACTGGAAGAAGCTATTAGGCCTCCCAATTTACACATTTGAGACTATTTTCGTCCGTAGAAATGGGACTCTCTTCCAAACACAGATCGACAACCGCCGACCGCGCCCTCCTATAAGTGCACAAGGATCGACTGCATCACAGCTCCGCCCGGCAGTCGCAGACTTAGAATATAAGCTCCTGGCTGACTATTGAATTCAAGGGTCAGCAATTCATTTCCCCTAAAGTCATGCTCATAAATGACACGCCCCGATAGGTCGGTCACTTTTGCTTGGCCACCTTGGGACAAGCGACGATCTGTATCGGCGATCCTCCATACGCCACTGGTCGAAGGGTTGGGTGAAATCATCAAGTTTTGAGGTTTCTGGGCCGGCTTAGTCCCAACGAGGGAAGCACAGCTAGGGGGATTGCAAAGCTGTTGCGTGGCAACTGCGACTGGGACCTGGTCTTCATTGAAGCATTCCAGGCCATTTTGGCCTTCATACTCGTAGGGTCCAGGAAATAAGCCCCGCTGTAAATCTCCGATTCCCTCCACAAGTACGCCATGCAGTGGCGCTGACTGCCCCGTCCAAATCTTCACATGTTGCATGCGACGCGGGATGCCGTCGGCATAGGTGATGATCGACACTGAATCAATTTCATAGTTAGGTCCTGAAAATGTAACGACCATTGCGCCCGGCATGGCCCCGAAATCATACATCAAATGAAGGGTGCCATTGGGCCACACACTCGATATCTTGCCCACGCTGTCTTGATAGATCAAGCCGTAAGGACAGAACGCAACAGAGTCTGCAAAACCTGGACACCCACCCGACCGAAAACAAACCGAATCTGCGGTCTTGCACACCCTTTGCGCGAGGTATCCGCCGACCGTCGTGTCGCCATCTGTATATTGCAGGTAGCGCGACTGGTATTGTTCGTTTTGTGAGAGGTACACACTGTGTGAAATGCGCCACCACGCTCCCGATGAAGGGATTTTATGAAATGGCTGGGCAAACAAAGATCCCGAAGCAAGCAAAAGCAGAAAGAGTAGTTTGATATTGAGCATACCTACAAGCTAGCAAGCTTGCGCACAGGACGCAAGGCCGGTTGTGCTAGGATGAGGTCTATTCTTGATTGAATCCAAGTTATCTGGCGGAATGTCTTGTGGGCTACAGCTATTCCGCACAGGATCATTGGTTATATTTGGCGGAATGTATGCCTGCCTTGCCAGATTCCGCCAAATACAAATCTCGACGCTTCAGCGATTTCGCAAATGGTCATGCCTCAAACTCCACGCGCCGATAGAGATCTTGCAGCTTCAGCTGAATTTGCAATGACCGCAACTCCAAGACATCATCAACGCCAGCGTAGCTACGAAGGTTCCACGTTCCGTCTCCAGATTTCTGAAAGACATCGATTTGGTATTCGTCCTGAGCAATCAAAACGTATTCTTGGAGCGTAGGTATCTGTTTGTAACGGTGAAATTTTTTGCCTCGGTCAAAGGATTCAGTGCTCTCCGAGAGTACTTCGATGATGACGATAGGGCTTTTGAGTGTCGTTTTCTTTTGGTCTTCAAATTTGTCATCTCCACAAGTCACTGAGAAATCAGGGTAACAGTAGATCAGATCCTCAGGTATTCTGATCTTCATGTTGCCAGTAAAAGTCTCACAATTACGAATGCCAAGCGCAGCTCCAATAAGCTTGTCACATTCACTGGCGATCCTGTCATGGTTTGCAGTACTTCCCGCCATCGCAAAAATTTCTCCTCGGAAATATTCACTCTTATAATCAGCGGTTTCCTCCATTGCGAGATACTCGGCGACCGTGTATCGATGCATCGTCTTTTCTATTCCCATATCTCAAAAATAGCAATTTTTGCCGAATGCTAAATCGGCATCGCAAGGCAAGGCAGATGAAAGCAAACCTGGTGGGGCCATTTAATATTTGACGGAGCCTTGGTTTCAAAGCACACATTCCATCAAATAAGAAATTCATACTTGGCGGAATCGTGTTCAGCTACCCCATATTTCGCGAGGTACAAAATTTATTGCCAGCGGAATCGACACTTTTGATGCGCATTCCGCTGGCAATAAATTCAATGAAAATATTTTAATCACCTGATTTTCTGCGTATCCCTTCATTTCAATAAATGAAAACGGGCATCAAATATCGATGATATTTTCACCGCAATTTTAGTTTGGGATTGATTGGGCGCTCGCAGGGACGTGCTCTTGGCGAATCAGCCCGCAGCCTGCAATTCTGGACGGCAGATCCAGAAGTTGTTGTAGCCTTCGCCGACGACGAGGCTCAAGAGGCCCATTTGCGCCATTTCCAAGAGGGAAAGGAAGGTGAAGACGCAATAGATCTTGTCGGGATGCGTCATAATGAAGCTCACGAAGTCGATCTTTTCGCGCTCGTCGAGCAAGGCAGTGAGGCGTGATTTGACCTGCTCTACAGTGTAGGGATAGGCGCGAATCACGTGCTTGGGAGCGGCCATGCGCTCCTCATGACGCACCATCACGCGCTTGAAAGTGCGCAAGATCGCATACAAGTCGATGCTGCTCAATTCCTCTTCATGGGAATCGGCATCCAAGAACAGTTTCTCCTCTTGGCGAGCAAATTCGCGCTTGAAGACCATGCTGCTTTCCTCCTCCAGTTTGGCGAGGGCATCTTGAACAGATTTGAAGCGCTTGTATTCAAGCAGGCGATCGACAAGTTCCTTGCGAGGGTCGATCACGTCGCCTTGGTCGTTGATGACAGGGCGCGGGATGAGCATGCGTGACTTGATGCGCATGAGGGTGCCGGCCACGAGAATGAACTCAGAGGCCACCTCCATGTTGAGCACGTCCATGTGGTGCATATAGTCGAGGAAATCGCGCGTGATGCGGCTGATCGGAATGTCGTGGACATCCAATTCGTCGCGCTCGATAAAGAAGAGCAACAGGTCAAAAGGCCCTTCAAAAATGGGCAATTCGATGCGATATGTTTCTTGTAGGGCTACAGCTCCCATGATGATTCCGTATTCTTTTGCAAACATCCCCATGCTTATCCACATACGTCTAGCCGACTTATTCACATTCGAAAAGATGTGGGGGATTGATGTGTTTGTTTATCAAAAAGTGTTTCCACATGTGTTTTTGATCAATCAGCGCCGTTTTTGAAAAATGTGCTCTTCATGCAAATGGAGGCCGATGGCCCTTCCTGAATGCACGCATTCCGCAACGCTTTCCGATTCCCCTTCAATTCCTATCTTTGCGCCGCTTCTACACACTGAAACACATTGGCATGGAATCTATCAAGGCGCTCCTGGATTTTGTATTACACATCAACACACATCTCGATGGCCTTGTGCTGGAGTATGGGATGGCGATCTACGCCATTTTGTTTCTGATCATTTTTGTCGAAACGGGTGTGGTGGTCCTTCCCTTTTTGCCGGGCGACTCCCTGCTATTTGCGGCTGGTGCAATCTGCGCCCGCACAGCTGGGCAGCCCGACGCAACCCTCAATATCTGGGTGATGATCTTGCTGTTGATCATCGCTGCCATCTTGGGTGACAACAGCAACTATGCCATTGGCCGCTACCTGGGCGGCTGGGCGGTGAAACTGAAGATCGGCAAGCGCCAGCTTGTGAAGCAGGCCTATATCGACAAGACGCAAGCCTTTTTTGACAAATATGGCACCAAGGCGATCATCATGGCTCGCTTCGTGCCCATCGTGCGCACCTTCACCCCTTTTGTTGCAGGCATCGGCAAGATGGACTACAAACGCAAGTTTCTTCCTTTTGATGTCATTGGCGGGGTGCTTTGGATCAGCTCCATGAGCCTAGCCGGCTATGTGCTCGGCACCAATCCTTGGATCCAAAAACACTTTGAAGCGGTGGTGATCATGATCATCTTGATCTCGGTCATGCCGATGGTGATCGGCTATATCCGCAACCGTATGGCGAAAAAGTCCACACCAGGCTCCTGAGCAATGGATTTTCGCACGGAAATATTCCCGCTGCCTGCTGCCAAACCTATCGGGCATACCTCGACCATTGTCTCGGTGGGCTCTTGTTTTGCAGAGCGCATGGGCGATCGGTTGCGACACTATAAGTTTAGGTTGCTGCAAAATCCATTTGGGATCATCTTCCATCCACAGCCGCTGATTGCGCCCTTGCAGGCGGCCTTGTCACAGCACCCAGACTTTTCCCAAGCGCTCTTCCTGCACGATGGCAAGTGGCGCCACCTCGCCTTCCACTCCAAGCTCAGTCACCATGACCGCGCCTTTTTGGAGGTCATGATCCAAGGGGCCTTGCAAGCGACCCAGCGCGCATTGACCCAAGCCGACCTGGTGATCATCACGCTTGGCTCGGCCATTGGGTTTTGGCACAAGGCCAGTGCGCGTGTCGTCGCCAATTGCCATAAGCTGCCGCAGCAAGATTTTGAGGCGCGCATGAGCCGCGTCACAGATCTCAAGGCAGACTACGCTGCTTTTTTCGCGCAGCTGTTCGCGCTCAATCCCAAGGTGCAGGTGCTGCTCACCGTGAGCCCAGTGCGTCACCTGCGTGCTGGCCTCGTGGACAATGCGGGCAGCAAGGCGGTCTTGCGCGCGCTGTGTCAGGAACTCACCGAGGACGATCCACGCGTCCATTATTTCCCCGCTTGGGAATTGCTCATGGATGACTTGCGCGACTACCGCTTTTATGGGCGCGACCTTGCGCACCCGAGCGAGATGGCCGAGGATTATGTGTGGCAAAAATTCTGTGAAAGCTGGATCAGTACCGAGGCACGCGAGATCAATGGGGCCTTGGACGGCTTGTTCCGTGACCTGGCGCACCGTCCCGTTGCGCCCAAGAGCGAGGCCCATCGGTCATTTTTACAAAAGCTGCGCGACCGTATCGACCGACTGCGTGCCCATGTCGATCTGGATTTGGAGTTGCGGGATGTGGAGGAGCAATTGGGATTGCGGTAATCCCAAGGTTTATTTTCCATCCACTGCCTTCGCTTTGTCCTCGGAAGCGCGCTGTTTCGATTTTCCAGCATCGTCCAAAACCATGATTTTCATACTGTCGGCCATCTCCTTGCTGAGCATGCGGTAGGGTCCCGTCACGACTTCCTCGCCTTCCTTGAGTCCCTCTTTGATCATGATATATTTACTGTCGCTGATGCCTGTCACGATGGGGCGAATTTGCGCAAATTGTTTTTGGCGCAAGACAAAGACGACCTCTTGCGGTTCGGCATCCTCGTCTTTGTCGATTTTGCGCACGGTCACGGCCTGGAGCGGCACCGACAATACATTTTCTTCCCGCTGTGTGAAAATCTCGACTTGCGCGCTCATGCCAGGCAGAAATGGACTCGCATTGGCTTTGACGCCACGCATGAGGTCGGGCTTGCCTTGGTAGGATTTGGGATCGATTTCGACCTTCACTTCAAATGACGTGATCTGATCGGTCGAGGTGGCCACAGCCGATGAGGCTGCCGAATAGGCGATCTCGGTCACGTGGCCCCAAAACTTCTCTTCGCCAAACGCATCGACCTGCACCAAGGCCGAATCGCCGATGTGTACATGGATGATGTCGTTTTCATTGATGTCCACGACGACTTGCATCCTGCTCAAGTCTGCAATGCGAAAGAGCTCTGTTCCCTGCATCTGCATAGTACCCACAACACGCTCCCCAAAACGGATGTTTTGGCGGGTGATCGTACCATTCATGCTGGCAGTAATGGTGGTCTTGCGCAGGTCGCTTTGTGCAGTTTTGAGGCTGGCCCGGCGGCTCTCGCTGCTGTAACGGGCGGCTTTGAGACTCGCCTCGTTGGCGCGCAATTGGGAGCGGGCGATGCTTACTTTGAGTTGGGCGGCCTCCAATTCAGCCTTGGGAATCACGCCCGTGCCAAAAAGCTGCTGCTGCCGGGTGAGGTTGGCGGAGTCTTGGAGTATCTGTACGCTCGCTTGCGCGACTGCGGCGGCGGCTTGCAACTCGGCTGCAATCGATCCATTGAGACCCGCTTGGGCTTGCTCCAGCGCGCTTTGATAATTGTCGGGGCGAATCGATACCAAGAGATCGCCTTGTTTTACCTCCTTGCCCTCGGTGATGTCGAGCGCCACGACTTCGCCAGAGACGTCGGCAGCAATCTTGACTTCTAGCACTGGTTCGATTTTGCCGGTCTCAGAAACCGACGCGATGATCGTGCGACGCGTCGCAGGCTCGACAGAGACGCCCACATCCTTTTTATTGCCTCCCAAAAAGACAACCAGCAAGATGACGATAAGCAGCAGGGCGACCAAGGAACCCCAGATGAGGCCTGTTCGTTTGCGACGCGTTCCAGTAGTATTTGCCATTGCGTTTTGAGATCAGAAATTGAGGGGTTTTCCTTGGTAGATATCGAGGACCTTGCGCTTGAGCATGCGGTCATAGAGGGATTGTAACTGCTCGATCTCGGCTTTGGTTTTATTGTTGAGTACCTCCATGTAGGCATAGTGGTCGAGCATGCCAGCATTGTAGCGCGCCTCGGCATAACGATAACTCATGTCGAGGCTGCGCAGTTGCTCTTGCGTCGCAAGATATTTGGCGTCGGCAGCGGTCGCATCGAGGTGCGCTTGCTGGATTGACTTGTAGAGGTCTTGCTGCTCGGCCTCCAGATTGAGCAAGGAGCTGTTGTAGTTGACCTTGGAGATGAGATAGTTTTGCCGGGTAGCAAAGCGATTGAAAATCGGCACATTAAGACTGAAATTGAGCGACTGCCCAAAGTTGGTGTTCAATTGTGTGTTGAGCGGAATGGTATTTCCATAGGTAATCGAAGGAAATCCATCGACGAGCGTATAGCCCAGGCGCTCGCGAGAATTGGAGGAATAAAAGGAATTGAAACCATAAGAGATGCTCAGGGTTGGGAAAAAGACAGCCCGCGCACTGTTGATGGCATATTTGGTTGCCAAGGCCTTGAACTGCTGCTTGAGTATGCCCGGATTGTTGAGCCTGGCGGATTCAAAAATTTGTTCCACGCCTTCCAATCGACCGCTTGCAGAGTCCAAAATGGTCGGCCGCTCCAAGGTATATTGCGGCTGCGTGGGGAGGTTGAGTAGCAACACCAGATCGAGCAAGCTGCGGTCGTATGCATTTTGTTGCGTGACCTCGCTTACCTTTTCAGTCGCCAATTGCGCCTTGAGGGTGTAGAGATCACCCTCTGTCTTGGTACCTGCAGCAATCTGGCTTTGCAGCTTTTCCATCTGTTGGGTGAGCAATACGATGCGGTTGCGTGCAATTGCAAGGTTGTCATTGGCAAAGACGGTTTGGAAAAATGCCAAAGCAGTGTTGAGTCGAATGTCGTTGCGCAGGTCTTCGAGCGAATATTGGGAGGAACGCAGGTTGTATTCGGCATTTTTCAAATCGTTCCATTTTGCCAAGCCCCTGAAGGCGATGATGCTCGCAGACAGATTGGGGTTGGTCGTGATGGGCGAGTTGGCAACCGAGGCAGTGAAAAGGTCAGCTGACCTGCCAAAACTTTTGTTGACGGGTACCGAAAGGTTCAGGTTGGGGAGGAAATCAAATTTCCTTTGCACCTTGGTGAGTTCGGCAGTCTGCACGGCATTCTCACTCAGTTTTACCTGGATATTGTTTTCGACAACCAATTGCAAGCAGTGCTCCAAAGTGAGCACTTGTTGGGTCATCGCATGTGTAGCGAGCACCCCTAGTAGCAGACAAAACGAAAGCAATTTTTTCATGCTACACCTATTAAATGTGAATATCGGGTAGATAGGTAACGTTGTCCACCCAGCTCACACCACGCAAATATTCGATTGTGAGCGGGCTAGGCGCGGAGTCCATTTCGATCACAAGTCGGGCCGTCAAATTTTTAGCCTTGCGATCGACTGTCATCGTGGCGATGTTGCAATCGTCGTTGCTGAGCACGGTCGCTACAAAGGCGATCGTGCCTTTGACGTCTTGCGCAGTGACCACCATCGTGTGGCGCTGCACGGTGAAATTGCAGCGAAAGCCATCGATCTCGATGATCGAGATCAAGCCCCCACCACGGGAGACACCCAGGATCTCTGTCTGCTCGTCTTTAATGCTCGCGACCACACGTATCGTGTTGGGATGCATCGCTGAGGCATTGTTCACAGCCTTGAATTTATAATCGAGGCCTTTCGAGGTCGCGAGTGTCTTGGCGTCTCGTATGCGTTCATCGTCTGTAGCGAGGTCGAGCAAACCCGCCAAGACAGCCCTGTCACTCCCATGGCCCTCATAAGTGCGCGCAAACGAGTTGTAAAATGTGATGCTTGCCGTATCGGGCTGTTGCCCCAAGAGCATACGCGCCACCCGCCCTATGCGCACGACACCTGCGGTGTGTGAACTACTAGGGCCGATCATCACCGGACCGATCATATCAAAAATGCTGCTTCTATCAGACATGGTGTTTTCAAGTATGCATACCAGACACTGCCAAAATTAAAAAATTATGTACTGGTATGTTGGAATTAGAAATCTTTCAGGGGAAATAGCTAGATTCGCAGAGGATTAGGAGGATTTCGTTCCATTGTTGCAAGCAAATAATTGATTTGCGCTTCATAAGGTTTTCGGTAGGTAATTGATCGCAACAGATTGTGCACATGAAATCACAGACTGTGAATAAATGTTTCTTTGGACTAAGCATTTTTTTATCTAGCAATGGGATTTTGAATTTTTTTCTCTATCTTTACAAAATAGAAATTTGCTGGGCGGTTTGTTTAATGTTTTATCAATTTAGAGCTAAAGTTGGCTACAGATTGTAACTTTTGGCACTGTGATATGAAAAGAGGCATCACGCGTATTTTTGTGCTGGCATTGCTCGCAGTAGCGGGAATTGCACAGCTTCACGCCCAGGATCCCCAATACACGCAGTTTTATGCCAATCAGCCATTGCTGAATCCGGCATTTACAGGCGCTGCGTTGGGTCCACGGGTCGCCATTAACTACCGAGCTCAGTGGGTAGCTATCCCGGGCACTTATCGGCAGACGGCCATTACCTATGATCAGCCCATGATGATAGGCAAGTCGCTGCATGGTATCGGCGGAACGATCACCTCAGACCGCGCTGGCGAGGGTAATCTTTCCAAACTCACCGTCAATCTGAATTACTCCTTTGCCTTGGAGTTTGGTCGTCGCAACCATGAGCAATACCTGCGCTTTGGCTTGGGTGGCGGTTTGGAGCAAGCGAGCATCGACTTCACCAAACTGAGGTTTTCAGATCAAATCGACCCACGTGAAGGTTTTGTGCGTGCCACCAATGAGGTGTTTCCCAACCAAAGCCGTTTCAATCCAGATGTGCATTTTGGTACGGTATGGTACAATAGGTTTGCTTGGGTCGGCGTTTCCGCCCATCACTTGACCGAGCCATATCAAGCATTCATCACCAATACTCGTGGTGCAGAATTGCGCTTACCACGTAAATACACGGCCACCGCTGGTGTGCGTATCCCATTGGGCCCACCCAATGATCCTGACAAAATTGCCATCTCCCCAGCAATTTTGTTTATGAAGCAGCGCAATTTCAATCAGCTGAACTTGGGTGCTTACATCAATATCGACCCAATGGTTTTTGGAATGTGGTTCCGCACGAACTACAATAACTTTGAAGGGAAGTTTGTCACCAGCGATATGCTCGCAGGTCTGATAGGCTTCAAACAAGGTGTATTTTCGATGGGCTACTCCTATGATTATACGCTGTCTCGTCTCACCAACGGTATTTCCGGTGGTTCACATGAGCTGGCATTGATCATCGAGTTTGAGCGTAATAAGCCATCTGTGTTCAAACACAGAAAATTACCTTGCCCGAGATATTGATTCCTTCTACCTTTGTTACCTCTCGGAATTAGTACATATAAATAGGCACTGCTATTATTCGTTTTGTAATCCTTTTCTTAAACGCTATTTTAACGATGAGACAGAAAAGCTTGCTATACCTTGTGATCGCTGTCATCACAGGTTCCTTCTTCGGATGCGGAGGCGGAAATAACATCAACTTCGTTGGCAAAAACAGCACCAAGACTGGTCTGAAATACAACGAAGACGGTGGTTTCACGGTTCGTGACTTTAAAGGTCAAGATCCAGCTCCTGGACTCGTGTTCGTGCAAGGTGGCACTTATATCATGGGCGGCGGCGAAAAAGACATCGAGTGGACGATGAACAACCGTGAGCGCCAAGTCACTGTGCACTCATTTTACATCGACGAGACAGAGATTGCCAACGTGGACTACAAAGAGTTCCTTTGGTATATCCTGAAAGACTCTGGCGAAGTAATGCACCGCGCACTCTATCCTGATACTGCAGTATGGCTCCGCGACCTTGCGTTCAACGACCCTT
>JANORP010000108.1:0-8633 GCA_031415375.1 Bacteroidota bacterium
GATGGCAAATACAAAACCCAAGCCGAGGCTTCACTGGCAGCATTAATTTAGCCCACTGGGCCCCAAAATACAAAGCGCCACGGGATAACCCCGTGGCGCTTTGCGTTGCAGATGCGTCAAGATTTTCGTTGTTTCAGGCAGGTAGCGTTTTGCCGAGCAGCCTTGAAAGCAGCTCTGGATTGCGCACGATCGCGATCAAACCCGTCAGCACAAGAAATGCCAAGGGTGCCCCTGGTCCTTCGCCATGCGAGAGGTGAGTGGCAATCGCCCCGCCCCAATAACCAACAAACATCACAAGGCCGATCGTGGACGTGCGCGGAATCAGCAACAGGATCACACAGAGGAACTCAATGCCACCGATGATGAAACGGATGTCAAACAAGCCCATTTTGATAAACTGCTGGCCCATCTCTGACGATGGATCGGCCGTGAACTTGCCAAATGCACTGCCTGTCGCCACCAAGGCTAGCATGCCTGCTAAAACCCAACCAATGATTTTTCTCGCTTTGGGACTCATAGTATTCGGGATAAAGGGTTAGAAATGAAGAGGATTCTTATTGACCGACTTGGTCGAGTGTAGGGTAATCGATATAGCCCTGGGCACCGCCGCCAAACATCGTCGCGCGCTCAGGTGCATTGAGGGCAGCGCCTTGCGCAAAGCGTGCAGGCAGGTCTGGATTTGCCAAGAAGCTCGACCCATAAGAAACCATGTGCGCCAATCCAGCGGCGATAGCAGCCTCTCCCTTGTCTCGGTTGTATCCGCCATTGGCGATGATGGTGCCATGAAAGAGGTGGCCAAAGGCGACCAAGTTGTCGGTCGGCCACTGGGGATAGGCATCGATGGGATAGGTCGGCTGCATCAGGTGGATGTAGGCGATATCCAGCGTGTCGAGCTGGGCGATGAGGTAGGAGAACAAGGCCTGTGGGTCGCTGTCGATCATATTGTTGTAGGGAATGGTCGGAGAGAGCTTCACACCGACCTGCCCATTGGTCCAGACATCCCGCAGGGCGCGCATGATCTCGAGCATGAAGCGTGAGCGGTTTTCGATGCTGCCGCCATATTCGTCAGTGCGGTGATTGGAGCCATCGACCAGGAATTGATTGGGGAGGTAACCAAATGCACCGTGGAGTTCCACACCGTCAAAGCCAGCCTCTTTGGCATTGACGGCCGCTTGGCGAAAGTCGAGCACGATCTGCTTCACCTCCTCGGTGGCCAGTGCCCTTGGCGTTTCATAATCCTTGGGCCCCTGTGTCGTATAGTGCTGCTGCCCTTGGATGGCGATGGCCGATGGTGCGACTGGCAGCTCGCCGCCACGGTCGATCGAGTGACCTACGCGGCCCGTGTGCCAGAGCTGGGCATAGATCTTGCCGCCCGCATTGTGCACTGCGTCGGTGACTTGGCGCCAACCAGCGACTTGGGCGGCATTCCAAAGGCCAGGCGTCATCGGGCTACCGATGGCTTGCTGCGAAATATTGGTCGCCTCGGTGATGAGCAAGCCAGCGCTGGCGCGCTGGGTATAATAGGTGGCTTGCATGTCGCCGACCAAGCCGTCCATCGTGGCGCGGCTGCGTGTCATAGGCGCCAAGGCCATGCGATTTTGCAGGGTGAGGCCCTTGAGCGAATACGATTCTAGTAGTTGCATGAATTTCAAGTTTAAACAAATATAGACTTAAAATAGTTTTCTATACAACTAATAATTGAAAAAATGGTTCAATGCCTTACGGCGTCTCGCGCATCTTGTCGAGGAGGGCGTTGAGGTGAAATGCCTCCGACTCCGATAGGCCGTGAAACGTATCTACGGATTGTAGCATGGTCGTTTGCAAGGTCTCTAGCAGTGCAATGGACTCGCTCGTGAGGCGAATCTTATATTCCCGGCGGTCACACTCAGAGCGACAGATCGTCACGAAGCTTTTGGTGCTCAATTTGCTCAAAATGCGCGTGAGGTTACTGCTGCGG
The DNA here is from genome assembly GCA_031415375.1 of Bacteroidota bacterium. GTDB lineage: Bacteria > Bacteroidota > Bacteroidia > J057 > JADKCL01 > JADKCL01. The sequence goes on from JANORP010000108.1 coordinate 1,958, forward strand.
TCGATCATGCGGTGCAAAATGTCTTTTTGCGCCACTGCATTGGGGTGCTGTCCGAATAGAATGCGCAATACATTGAATTGCTCATGCGACAGTCCCCAAGGCTTCAGGTGGGCAGAGATCCGTGAATGCAACCAACTTGATGTAATGAGTACATTTATCGCGTCCTTTGAGCGCTAATTCGCAAATCCACGAGTCTTGATTTCATCATCGATGCGCATCCCTCAATATAGTTGTAGTGTAAACTAAATCAAAGATAATGAACAAACCTCCAAAGCACCAAATTTGCACCAAGCTGTACCCCAGAATCTTGGAAACGGCATCAGGCAGACGGCAAATAAACGATCCCATGTGACCTGCCTATCTCGCCCCATCAAGCCCAGTGGTAGCTAAACTTCCCCTCGTCGATCCTGAAAACCAATTTGTGGGCATTGCCGTCGGTATCGTAGTAGGTCTTGCCCTCGGGGAAGACCATGAAGTTCCATTTGCGGGGGTTGTGGAGCATCTGCGAGAGGAAATTGCCGAGCTCGGGTTTTAGTTCCTCGGCCTCGGGTTTGGCGATCAGGGTCTGTCGCGGCAGCCGATTGCTGCGCCGCTCAAAGATCGCCCAGATGAGCGCGTCGAAATACCAACTGTTGCTATGGCCGATCGCGTCTTTGATCAGATTGTCGATCAGCACCAATACCGGCGATCGAAACTTGGTATCGACATCGAGCAAAAACCGAATGAAGCGTGTTTCTGCCCATGTCGCCTGCTCACCGATCATGCCATTGATCAAGCTGCCTCCTAGGCGCATCTCGTAGGTCACAGGCTGCTCAGGATCCTCTTCGATATAGTCGATGTCGTTGAGCAGAAACTGCGGCGGCAATTTTTCCATGAGTTTGTCAAAAATGCCATTGCCCGGCCAGTAACTCACTGCTCCGATCGCGAGGGGCGGCAGACCGCCACCACCGATACGGATCAGCGTGCCATCACGATAGACTTTGAGTTGCACGACCTCTTTGTTCCCCACTTTCATGTGGAAGGTGATGAGTCCTATATCTGCTCTGCGCATACTGAAAGCTAGGTTTTTAGGCGCAGTCTGCCAAGTTTTTCCAACCTCGTCAGCAAATATTTCTCACAAGTTTTGGAGCAAGGCCACGAGTCGGTCGGGGTAGTCGGTGATGATGCCATGCACACCCAGCTTGATCAAGCGGCGCATATCGTCGGTTTCATTGACGGTCCAGGGGATGACCTTCATGTTTTTGGTGGCGGCAAAGCTCAGCATTGCCGCATCGACCTGATCAAAAGAGGGACTCAAAATCTCGGGATATTCACCCAATGCACTCAGCTGATCCATGTAGTTGTCGCCTTCCTCGACGAGCAGCGCGATCGGCATCTGCTTGTCTTGGCGACGGATTTCCCGCAAAATCTCCAAGTCAAAGGATTGCAGGTTGCAGCGGGAAGCCACCCCGTCCTCGGCCGTCAATTCCGCCAAGACCAAGCGCACAAAGTCCTTTGGAGCGGGATTGAATGAGTCCCCGGGTTCCGTCTTGAGTTCGATGCTGTAGCGTGGAGAGCGGCCAGCAACTTGATCAGCGACGCTCATTTCCTCGATGTGGGCGATGACAGCACTGAGCAAGGGCTTGACGACAGGTAGCTTTTGTTGTGCCGTGAAGCGGGGATGCGCCCGCATGCCGCAGTCATATTTCATGACCTCGGCATAGTCCATGTGATAGATGTTGAATTGCCGCTCCTCGGCCTCGGTGATCGCCGAGCCGTCGGGTTTCGAGCAAAACTCATGCGAAAACCAAGCCTCGTGCGACACGACCACTTGGCTATCGCCGGTGATGACCACATCCATTTCCAAGGTCGTGACGCCCGATTCCCACGCTTTTTCAAAGGCTGGCAAAGAATTTTCGGGCATCAGGCCACGGCAGCCGCGGTGGCCTTGCACATCGAGGTCGATCACGCCATAGTTGCAGGCACTCAGGGAAACAAGAATCATGCAAGCTGGGAATATATAATTCCGAATGGAGGAGAATGAATTGTGGCGGAGTAAGCGCATATTCTAAGGGATGATTTGGCCCCAAATATCGGGAATCTTATGATCTGCGCCACCAATTTGCTGCAAGTGCATTTGATGGAAGGGCTTGCAAGCCCAGCGTTGCGCCGACCATTCACCTACGCTGGCACACATATAGATTTTGGGTAAACGAAATGCCCTCCAATCTGAAGCCACCATCAAGATTCTGCAAATACACGTGCGCATTGCCCCTGACCAGGATTGAAGACAGTAACTTTGTGCAATTCAGCAATGAGCATATTAAATATGAGCACTTCTCCAAAACGCAAAGTTGATCTTCTGGTCATTTCAGACTTGCACTTGGGCACCTACGGCTGCCACGCGCCTGAGCTCCTGCACTACCTCAACAGCATCGCGCCGAGCGAGGTGATCCTCAACGGGGACATTGTGGACATCTGGCAATTCAGCAAACGGTATTGGCCGGCGAGCCATATGCAAGTGGTCGAGCACCTCATGCACCTGGCTGCCACAGGCACGCCCGTGCATTACCTCACCGGTAACCACGACGAGATGTTGCGCCGCTTTGCGGGCTTCAAAATGGGCGCTTTTCAAATCGCCAACAAACTCGTAAAGACCTTGCCAGATGGTGAGAAGGCATGGTTTTTTCATGGGGATGTCTTTGATGTAACCATGCAAAACTCCAAATGGCTCGCCAAGCTGGGTGGCTGGGGATACGATGCCCTCATTGTCCTGAACCGTGGTGTCAATTATCTATTGGAGAAACTAGGCCGTGACAAATTTTCCCTCTCCAAAAAGATCAAAAACTCGGTGAAATCGGCGGTGAGTTTCATTAGCAACTTTGAGACGACTGCTGCCGAGATGGCCATTTTTCATGGCTATGACTATGTCGTCTGCGGCCATATTCACCAGCCCGCCATGCACACCGTCACGACACCCAAGGGCAGCGTGGAATACCTGAACTCAGGCGATTGGGTCGAGAACTTGACAGCCCTGGAATACCACGATGGCCGTTGGGACTTATTTACATTCGATGCAAGCCAGTTTGACCTCACCGCAACCCCCGAGTTGGAGCCACCGCTGCCACTTACAAGCAAGCTCATTTTTGAGCGGATGCGGCAAGAATTTGAGTTTCCGATGCTCGCCATGAACTGAACAAGATGATCAATCCTCCTCGGGAATGATCGCTTGCACGCGCCCGACTTGACCGTCGTCGAGCTTGACCTTGATGCCGCGTGTATGCGTGGGCGCACTTGTGAGGATTGCCCGCACGATGCCCTCGGTGAGCTTGCCAGAGCGTTGGTCTTTTTTCAGGATGATCGCCACGAGCATGCCGGGCTTGATGTCTGCGCGTCGCGTACCGTCACTCATGCTTTCTTGCTTGCAAAATAGGCCTGCATTGGGGTGATATAGTGGTCTTGCCAGCCCTTGAAATATTTCTCGCCATCGCCCGCTGGGATGTTGGTATGCCGCAAGGTGAATTGGCAGCCTTGGGTGCTGTCGCGCAGCAAGATCTCGATCAGGCTATCGTCGGCATCGGCTGGAAACTCGTCGGTGCGCCAGCTTTGGAGAATGCGGGAATAGGGTTCCAAGCCGAGGACTTCACCCGTGATATAGCCATCCCAAGCGGTGTAGCTGCTGCCCTCGACAGGTTTCACACTCGCGCTGCCGCCTGTGAAGGCTGCGTGTTCCTTGCTGCTCAGCCAGGCATTGTAGAGGTCGTCGGCTTTGACGGGAAGCAAGGCTGTGACGAGGATCGATTCAGGATTCATGGGCAATTCATATTTGGCAACAATTTAGAGTTTCCCGATGATTTTTGGTGAATGGGGGAGAATATTTTCAGCAGACCGTATGTCGGACCAACATTCACCCTTAATTGCATCTCAAAATCAACGTGATGCTCACAGAATCTCAGCTTGAATCCCTGCGCTTTCCAGTCGGTCGCTGGCAAAAACCTGAAATTGCGACGGCCGATGACTGGACTGCCAACCACGCCATCCTCACTACTTTTCCTGCCCGCCTGCGTGCGCGGCTCGCAGCGGTGACCGATGTGCAGCTCGACACCGCCTACCGCCCCGATGGCTGGACCGTGCGCCAAGTCGTGCACCACTGTGCCGACAGCCACATGAATTGCCTCATTCGCCTCAAGCTGAGCCTTACCGAAGACAAACCCACGATCAAGCCCTACGCAGAGGAGCTATGGGCCGAGTTGCCCGACTACATCTTGCCGATTGAGTCCTCGCTGCGCCTGCTCGATAGCCTGCATGCGCGCATCAGCTACCTGCTCACGCACATCACGCCTGCCCAGCGCGCTCGTGAATACATACACCCACAGTACCAAAATACCTACCGCATCGATGAGGTCGTGTCGCTGTATGCTTGGCATTGCAGGCATCACTTCGGGCATATCGCCTTGGTGGTGGATGCGCCGAAGGAATGATTTTTCAATAACGAACTATGATGTAGTACCTCTGCAGGTGCTTTATTGGCAGCTGTATATCAATAAGGGGTATGCCTTAAAAACCCATTCCATAAAACCCCTCTTGAATTTGTCCCAAACTTGGTAGGCCACAACAAAACCTGCTGCAAGCTTTGCATCCGTGAGCTGACTCTCCAAAACCCCACTACTTTTGTGTGCTGTGCGCCTGATCCAATGTACATGTCGGACTTTTGGTTTTATCTGAAATGGCTTTGAACCTGCTTGCCGATTTTGCGCGACAGGACGATCGGCCTCTCCTACAGCCCGCCGATGACGACAACCCAATTGGGAACCTGAACGGTGTCGCAACGCTGGTTTTAGCCATGTGATACGAGTCACATACGGGTCACGTACGAGATACGCCACAGTGACTGGGGAGTAATGTGGGAATAGCTTAGATCGCCCGTTTCATAGTCCCGCGCGACTTGATCCCGAAACGCCTGCCCATATTTGGACTGCGCACCAATTTGGTTTTTCCTCCCTTTTCATTACCCTCACGTTTGTGTAAGGCTAATTCAGGACGATACACGTGCAAATTTCATTCCTTAGCTTTGCTGAACACGAAAGTCCTGCACGCTCGCCACCCAATGATGAAATAGCATTCCCCAGCATAAAAAAAACGGGGCCGTCCACAATGAACGGCCCCGTTTTCATTTCAGTGTGCTAGCTCAGTGAGCGATCACCACTTTGCGCATGGTCGATTGGTCGCCATTTTGGATACGCACGAAATAGATGCCTTGGCCCTCGCCGATCAGATCAATTTCTGTATTGGGTTGGACGCTAGGATTGACATTGAATTTGCGCACGACTTGGCCTACGACATTGGTGACTGTGATGGTCACATCTGCATCGGCTTGGTTGAGCAGTTTCACTGTGAATTGACCTTGGCTAGGATTTGGGAATACTTGCACGCCGGTCAGGGCCTCCTCGAAACGGAGGGCAAGTTCGGCCAATTCGTATGCAAAAAGCACGTTGTTGGGGGTGCCTTGGATCATGCCGCCGATTGTATTTTTGCCGGTCACCAGTTGATTGGTGATGAAGAGACCGCCTGCCAAGGCGCTGGTGAGGCTGTTTGTGCCGCTGAAATCGGAAAAAACGTCATGGCTGGCAACACCGTATGTCGCGCCAGTGGCGAGCGTGATGCGCTCGAGCTGTGTGGTATGGACGCCGCCTTGGTCAAAAATCCAGAGGTAAGGACCACCAGCTGTATAGTTGTCAAAAGCAGAGCCATACATGCCGGCAAGGCCATGGGTAGCTAAGGGAATGGAGCTCAACAGCATGCCCGTCATGCTGATCGCGTCGATGTCAGTACCAACGTTGCCGACCCAAAAGCCACCTGCACCACTGTTGAGCGAGGCATCATAGGAGCAGTGGCGCACGGTGTTGGCGCTGCTGGAGTTGATGTGAGGCGGTGCCAATTGTTTGGTCACCGGGTTAATGCGGTAAATCGTCGTTGTGTTGTCACCTGCATAGAGGTAGGTGCCGTCAAATGCGAGTGAGCGCACGCCAGCGAGGCCAGCGATCCGAAACTTTTGAATAAAAGTGCCAGCAGCATTCCAAGTGAGCAGGGTGTCGCTTCCCCATTTGCTTGTCCAAAATTCGCCATTGGGAAGCGAGGCATTTTTCACAAACTGGGCGCCAGCCATACCGACGCTAGCGGTGGGTGCTGTGGCGTTGATATCCAATTGGATATCCCACTGCGCATCTGGTTGTGCAGATGGCTCGTTGCTAGGACCGGTATAGCCGATATAGGCTTCGGCAGCACCGACTTGTGGGGCACCGATGCGATCGACTTGGGCTTGAAGGCTCACAGACGAAACGGCTGTAAGTGCGATCGCGAGGCCAAACTGTGTGAGTTGGTGACCCAATTTTGACTGGAAAATTTCTTTCATACTCTTAATGCAAGCAGTAAAGGTGATAAATAGTTAAGCACGCAATCTAGTGAATTTTTTGAAATCGAGAATTGGTATTGAAGAAGCTGGTAGGGCAAACGCATTAAAATCGATGATCGCCGATGTCAACGATGGCATCTGAAAACGGCAATTTGGTAGGAATTTCGTCCGTAGTGACCATCGAGACTACCGATGCTTCCCGTTCGTCGGGCCTCCCCGATTTCATCGGGACGCGGCCCTCCATAGGCGGACACGGCCCCACAACAGCGGGCGAAATCCGTTCGT
>JANORP010000109.1:0-13175 GCA_031415375.1 Bacteroidota bacterium
CTGGCTCGACGAGATGTTTGCCCACAGTAGCACCGACATCGACCGCTTCAAACGCTGGTACGATGCCTCAGACCGCTCGGTGGTCTTGGTCGGCGAATTGCTCACGCAGGATGTCATCATCGGCACCAAGCAAACATTGGAGCCATCGCTGCTCGTGTATCCCAATCCTACCGCCGATGGCTGGGTGAAGCTCATGCTCTCTCAAGACATCGCGAAGGCGACCGTCAAAGTCTATGACCTCCAAGGCCGCCTGCTCCTCGCACCCATCCAAGTACACGAGGCTGTACAAAAGCTGCAATTGCCGGCTCAAAGCGGCACATACCTCATCGATGTGCAAGGCGATGGATGGCGCAAAACCATCAAGGTTTTGCGACGGTAATACCGACCATCAGCGGTCCTTTCATGGAGTCTCGATCCTCACCATTGGACGGCTAAGCTATTTTTGCCGCACCTTCCCGTCCATCAACAAATTGACGGCAGGATCCAATACCAGCTTGGTGGGCATTTGGTCGAGTGTAAATCTGAATTTCTGTGTTTTGCCACTGAGTGGGATCGTCCACAATGCAAGCGATTTACCGTCGGCATCGACAGGCGCGATCTCGAGCTGTGCTGCATAAGGTTCGCCCACTTGTGTCTGTGTGATCGTCAAGGCCACTTCCTTTTTGCCCTTTTTCCAAGACCATATCACCTCAATCTTGGGGTAGCCTGGTCTGTAAAGCCATTGCTGAAAAAATGGTTTGAGGTCACTCCCACTCAATTCCTCCATTACCTTTTGCAAATCTTCGCTTAGGGCGTTGCCATATTTGAACCGCGCATAATATTCCTGCAAGCCCTTGAAGAAAACATCATCGCCGAGCTTGCGGCGCAGCATATGCAACACCCATCCGCCTTTTTGATAGCTATTGGTGTTGAGGAGCTGATTGAGGTCGGTGATGCGGGGATCGACGATGGCATATTTGGTGGCTGGTCCCCAACCAATGACGTCACTGCGGTCGGCAGCCAGGCGCTTTTGGAAAATTTCAGTACCGTGTACACTTTCAAAATAGACATGTGTGAGGTAGGTCGCAAAGCCCTCACTCAGCCAGATATGATGCCAATTGGCCTCTGAGGCTGAGTTTCCAAACCACTGGTGGGCGATCTCGTGGGCCATCAACGCCTCGCAAGAGCCGTCGCCGACCACGGAATTGTCTGCATAAAAGATGCAGGAGGCATTTTCCATGCCCCCGTAGCGTGTGCGTGACTGCACATTGGCGAGTTTGTCCCAGGGATAGGCGGCGATATGATCGACAAACCACTGCAAGATGGTTTTGCCCTGTGCATAATCTTTGAATCCAGCCTGCTCATCGGCCACAAAAACCCAAGTGCTCACAGGAATGCCGCCCACGTCACCGACATCTTGCATCGCGAAATCGGCTGCACCAAATACCATCACCTTGGTCGGCAGCGGCTCGGCATTGTGCCAATGGCTTGTTTGGATGCCGTTGGGGGCGACGCGCTGATCGACCAATTTGCCATTGGCTACGATTTCATAGTGCGCAGGTGCCAAGATCGTAAAATCGACCGTCGCCTTGTCGGTGGGATGATCGACCGTCGGCAACCAATGGTGGGCACGATTGGGCCAATTGTCACCAAAGAAACTGCGGCCATCCCGCTCATTCTTGGAGATGATGAGGCCATCGGCAGGGACCCCAGCGTAGTCGATCTGCAGATTCAGTTGCGTGCCCGCTGGCTGGCTGGCACCCAGCTGGATTTCAAGGTCCTCGCCGACATGTTGGAATTTGAGCTCGCCCCATCGCGCGTCGCGCACAGCTTGCACGACCATGCCTTTCTCATCGTCACCTTTGGCAAAGAGGTCCAGGTGGATGCGATCGGCGGGCTGCTTCAATTCGATGGTCTCCTTGGCGATACCTACGATGCGGTCATCGGCGTCTGAGATCGTGAGTTGAAAATCATAGTGCAATACATCCAATGCTGCCAACCGTGCCTCATGGCCTTGGCCCATCAATCCGATGCTCGTCCAAAATCCCCACAAGAGAATGAGTGTCTTTTTCATGCGTTTCGTCGCGTCGATCTGAAGTAAAAAATGCTAGTAATGAATGACTTTGCGACTACGGCCATCGCGGTAGCGCTCGATATAGATCTGCCCTGCGACACGCGTACTAGCGGGTCGGCCAAGCAGATCGTAAGTTTCCAACAGGACAGCAGGCCGTGCAGCATCGCTCGGGTCAGCAGCTGGTGTCGAGGGACAATTGGCCTCCAAATCGGTGATGTGAAATACATTGCTGCCCACAAACCCCATGCCCAATGGCACATACAGCTGATAGTAACCCGTATCCTGCACCACCAGCAGTTGGCTGGTGGAGCCAGTACTCCAAAGCTGACTGGGATAGCTGCCCGTGGCTTGCAAGACCAGTTGATTGTTTTGCCGATCACAAACGATCTCCGGCCGAGTGATTGCAAAAGGCAATTCGTCGCAGACCGCACGGTAACATTTGTGATTGTCTTGGAGCACAATGTCGCATACCTTTTGGCCATTGCCGTGGTAATAGCTCAGATTGGGGCGGCCATTGGGAGCTGTGGTGCCCCATGAAACAAGGCCATCACCATTGGCTAGCACCCTAAAAGAACCCATGGAACTGCTTTCCAGTGTGGCATCGACGCGCTCATAGACTTTGGTCGCCAACCAAAGCGTGGTGTCGAGCGCATACAACACCGCTCGCGGTGCGCGCACGCTCGCAATCGAGCGATTGTCGAGTAGTGAGATGCGGCCGGGCCCTACAAATCTTGCATCATGCTGAGATTTGAAGCCGCCATCGTTCAGGTAAAAAAAATCATTGTTGGGTCCACCCAACCGCCACAGGACATTGCCCGTGCCCCAATCGACGAGGGTCACCTCATGGTTGGCACGGTGGGAAAGCAGCAAGTGCTGCCCGTCAAAATCCATGGAATTGGTATGGTTCAATTCCAGATACCAAGGATAGAAAAAGTAGAGACTGTCGATGTCGGCAGGTGAAAAATGATCGATTCCCCGCCAATGTTTGACGATGGCCCCATTCGCATCCAACTCATTGACCACGTTGTAGCGCACCGCCGCCATACTATCGCCTTCTTGACCGCTATAGGTATAGAGTCCACGCAGGTCCATCGTGGTGTCGGCGCTGCACAACTCCAAGATATGCCCACTGGCGAGATCAATCTTGTCGTGAAAATCATTGGCGATGCCTGCACAGGTCGGCTTGGCAATCGGATTCATGGCGCTGTCGAGTGCATACCACTGGTCGTTCACGTTGAAGGCAAGTGTGCCATTGGGCTGCGGGCTGAAGGTGAAAAGATTGTCTTCGGAGGTCGCATACCACACGACATAGCCGCGACGATCCAAAATCATCGCGGTGCTAGGCAACGTGGCTGGCAGTACAAACCGCTCCGTGCTCAGAAACATGTAATTGCAGATCATGGTGTCTTGGTACCAATCGATGCGATAGCTCGGCAGATTGGGCGGCGTTGGCTGCCCAAACAGCGCTATTGGCATCAAAAACAACAAGAGCATGACTGCTTTTTTCATTGCTCCAAGTTCGGTTACGGCGCTTGAAATGGCAACGTCGCGCCTAGAAAAAGGCTGCAAGTCATCAAAATAAACAAAGTAGAACCGCATACATACGCGCAAACCGCAACATCCATAAACGACAGCGTCCAAATGGAATCCCATTTGGACGCTGAGAATGATGCTGAATACAGGATCAATGGCCAGGTGCTGGTGCACCTTGCACTGGCGCGACGAAGGTCGGGTCGGAAGGCTTGGCAAGGATATTGCCTTTGATCGTGATGACCTTGGTAGGCTCAGAAGCGTTGGAAATGACAGTCACAGGCTTGTTGAAACCACCCAAACGCATAGAATCATACTTGACATGGATCTCGCCTTGTTCACCGGGCTTCACTGGCTCGGTCGAAAACGACGGAGTCGTGCATCCGCAGCTTTTTTTGGCATCTTGGATCACTATGTCCTCTGAACCAATATTGGTGAATTTGAAGATAAAAGAGGCATCGCCTCCTTGCTCCATATCACCGAAATCATGAACTTCTTCTTCAAATTTCAAAATGCCACCACCTGCTACGGGTGGCGCTGGCGCAGCTGTGACGGCTGCTGGCGGACTGGTGGGCGACACCGGCGCACTCCCAGGAGCGACGACTTGCGCAAAAAGGGAACCTTGAAGTAAAAACACTGCAAAAAGCGAAGCGAAAGTAATCGTTGTTTTCATTTTCTATACCTCTAATAGATTGTATCGAAGGGAAAGTTAATTCGAATTCTCAAAAACGCCAAGTTTCTTACATCAAAATCGACAAGCCATTTGTCCACAAACCCACGTTATTGTCTCAAAATGGCGTTCGCCCGACTCAATGGTCGGAATCACCGTTTCAACGGTCATCGGATATAACTTCTACTGGGGCCGTTTCACCTGAGGCTGTAGGCGCAGGTGAGATACTTTTTTGATGTGAATTTGCTTTCAATTCAGCTAGGTGGCTCACTAAATCCATCTTGAAACAAAGCAAAATCTGCCCAAGCAACATAAGTCACTTGGGCAGATTTTATGCAAAAACCGCGCTTAGTGGTTCGCAGGCGCACCTTCGGTAGGTGCCATGAAGCTAGGCTCGGCTGGCTTAGGGGTAATGTTACCCTTGATGAAAATCGTTGTGACAGGCTGGGTGGCAGAGTTGGTGGTAACAGTCACCGACTTGCTGATGCCACCGATACGGTTGGAATCATAGACCACTTTGATTTCGCCTTCTGCACCTGGAGCGACGGGGTCGCTGCTCCATTTTGGCACTGTGCAACCACAGCTGCCTTTGGCATTGGAGATGATCAAGTCTTCTGTGCCTTCGTTGGTAAATTTAAACACCCAAGAAGCGTCGCCACCTTGCACCAAGTCGCCGAAGTCATGTGTTTCTTCTTCAAACTTGATCGTGCCACCACCACCGACTGCAGGGTCAGCTGTGACAGCTGGAGCGGTTTGTGCTTGCAATGCACTGAAACAGAGGAGCAGAGCAAGAGCGGCAAATGTGTTGAGTACCAGCTTTTTCATTTTCTAATCGTGATTGACGTTTCCGTTTTACTTTTCAACTATGAAGTTAGGGAAAAAAATCCGCAACTCGAATAAGGATTTTCAAATTTCGTGCCAAGTTGCCAAAAGTGCAAGTCTAGCCACACTTGATTTTTTTGAAGCTGGGCTTACTCTTGCTTCTACCAAGCAGTCACACAATGCTATGGATATCTGCAAACCATTTGTGCGCGTTCTTGATCAAAAGCTACTGTCTTGATACAAATTTCGCGATATTGGCACACTCGATGTAAGGCTTGCGACACGTACTTCACGCGCCGTGCCGACCTTCTACCCTAGCGAAATGAATCGCGCATGAATTTGAGATACTTTCCTGCCTTCCTCTTGGGCGTAGCATTCCTCGTAGCAGTGCATGGCAGCGCCCTCGCCAATATGGCTTCCCCGCAGGTGCGCGGCACGGGCACAGGCTTGCCTTTTGTGAGCACCCATGCCCGCGTGTTGCATGAGCAGCTGCACATCACGCCGGGAGCAGATTTTAAGACCTGCACCTACGACGTGGTCTATGACATTTTTACCGATACTGCTGGCTTGCGCATTCCGCTGCTTTTCATTGCCCATCACTACCAGCCTGGCAGCATGCAAATCTGGGTCGATGGCCGATCGGTCGAGGTCATGCAGGTGCCTGAACAATTTTTTTACCGCAAGAGCTCTCCCCTTTCCCAGTTTTTGGGCGTGCATGACAGCATTTTGCAGGAAATTCAAGTCTTTGAAATCGAATGGGAAAAAGGGTTCCCCGTGCGCTACAACCAAGACGAATGTCAGTATTTCGAAACCGATCTCGCGGCAGGTGCGCACCAAGTGCGCGTGACCTATATCGCAGAGGTCTGGCGCGATCGCCACGAATGGTTGGCCGATGAAAAATTCATGTATGCCTTGGATCCTGCGAGCCATTGGTTTGCCTTCGGCAAGCTCGACGTCACGCTCGATGCGCGGCAGGCTCCCTATCCCGTCACCACCAATCTCGGCCAACCCGACAGTGGCGACATCGGCCATGTGGCAGTCTGGCATTTCGACAGTCTGCCTGCCCTCACTACCCTTGACATCTTGTCGGTCCCGAGGCCGCAAGGCAATGGACAGCTGATGATGGACTTTGGCATGCAGGGTTTTATGTGGGCGAGTGGTGGCCTATGTGCGCTCCTACATCTGCTGCTTATGTGGCGCTGGCGCAAGCGCAATGCTGACCGCAAATTTTCATGGATTTGGCTGCTGGGCAGTATCATCGTGCCATTTGTAGCGATGCTCATTTATTGTTTGAGTTTTGACTGGATCAATGCTGCGATCGGTCCAGCCGCAGCGCATTATGGGGGGTATTATGTCCTGATATTTGTCCTCTATCCCTTTGCAGTGATCGGCTACGGGCTGCTCACGCTCCTCGCAGATTACCTCTTAAAACGGCACTACCGCAAATGACGATTGGGTTGATGTCGCGACATTGCAGCATCGTTACAACTCAACCCTGGGAAAATCGTCCATCATCATGCGTCTATCCTCCATTTTCTGCGGTGTGGCAGCCCTGCATCTTTGCATTGTCAACATTGACATCACACTTTAATCCCGAAGAAAATGACACGTTTAGATGCATTGAACCCTGAAGTTGCCACTGGTAAAACCAAAGACATGTTTACGGCCATCGAAGGCAAACTGGGCATGGTCCCCAATATGATGCGCACCATGGGCAATTCCAGCGCAGTATTGGAAGGTTACTTGGGCCTGAGCGGCGCGCTCGGTGCAGGCAAACTCGGCGCAAAGACTGGCGAATTGATCGCGATGGCGGTTGCTGAGAGCAACGCCTGTGATTATTGCCTGTCGGCCCACAGCTACATCGGTGCCAATTTGCTGAAAATGAATCCTGAAGATCTCACATCGGCGCGTGACGCTGTTTCAGGAGACGCCAAGACTGCTGCCGCATTGACATTTGCAAAGGCGCTCGTAAGCAAAAGAGGTCTTGTGAACGATGCTGATGTCGCAGCAGCAAAAGCCGCTGGCTACGGCGATGGTGAGATTGGCGAGATCGTGGCCCACGTCGCGCTCAATGTCTTCACCAACTACCTCAACAACACGGCGCTCACGGCCGTCGATTTCCCACTCGTAGCCGCACGCGAAGTTGCGGTGGTCTGAAAATAGCTGAGTTAGAGCACGGCCCTACCGCTGAGGTAGGGCCGTCTTCACGTCACTTACACTTCCCAAAAAATTACCATGGAAAATCCAAGACATCCCCTACCGCCATTCACAATGGAGACCGCCTTGCAAAAAGTACAAGCCGCCGAGGACGCATGGAATACCCGCGATCCTGAGCGGGTCTGCCTCGCCTACACCATCGACACAGAGTGGCGCAACCGCACAGATTTTATCCAAGGCCGTGAAGCCGTCAAGGTTTTCTTGAAAGGCAAATGGGAACGAGAGCTGGACTACAAGCTCAAGAAAGAGCTATGGGGTTTTCGTGAAAATCGCATGGCGGTGCGTTTTGAATATGAGTGGCACGATCACCATGGCCAATGGTTTCGCAGCTATGGCAATGAGCTTTGGGAATTTGACCCACTGGGGTATATGCAAAAACGCTTTGCGAGCATCAACGACCTCGCCATCGATGCCGCTGAGCGCACGTTGTGACCACCGCACCTCAATTGCAGCCACAGGAAATATGACGCACAATATAAGATGAATTACGCCAATCTTGCCTTCACCGAGGCTGTCCAGCAATTGCAAGCCGTGGCTGGTAGCCGCGACAATTATGCACGGATGGCGCAACGGTCAGAGACCACTGGATTCACTGACTACGAGCGCGAATTTATTGCGGCCCGTGATCATTTTTACATGGCCTCCATCGGCGCCAATGGATTCCCCTATATCCAACACCGAGGCGGCCCCACAGGCTTCTTGAAGGTACTCGACGACCAACGGCTCAGCTTCCTCGATTTCAGGGGAAACATGCAATTCATCACCCTAGGAAACCTTGCCACCCAACCCAAAGTGGCGCTCATTTTGATGGATTACGCTGCCAAGGCGAGGCTCAAAATTTATGCGGAAGTAGAGGTTGTCCCTTTGGAAGGACAGTCGGCATTGCGCGCACAATTGGAATCCACAGATTACAAAGCCAAGCCTGAGCGCATCTTGATCTTGCATGTGCAAGCCTACGATTGGAATTGCCCGCAGCATATTACGCCGCGATATTCCCTCCCGGAAATCGAGGTAGCCTTTGCATCGCAACAGCACCTGATCGCCAAGCTGCATGCCGAGGTCAAAACACTCAAGGCACAATTGGAGTTGCAATAGCTCAGCTTATCCACCATCAAAATTCGCATCCACATGGAATTGCAAGAAATCATCCGCAACAATCTACGCCTACATGGCCTGGCCCTGCCTGAGCCACCCAAGCCTGGCGGAAGTTATGTCTCTGTGAATGTCGTGAAAGGGATCGCCTACGTCGCGATCCAGATGCCCAAGCAAGGCGACAATCTTTCTTACCTTGGCCGCTTGGGGCAGGAATTTACGACCGCCGAGGGTTACAAGGCCGCTGAACTCTGTGCCCTCAATGTGTTGGGTGCCATCCAGAAATATGTCGGGTTTGAGCGTATCCTCGCGCTCAACCATATTGACGCCTATTACCAAGCCGTCGATGGTTGGGATGAATCTCCCAAGGTCGTCAATGGCGCTTCTGACTTGTTTTTGAAGGTGCTGGGGGATGCTGGCATCCATTCGCGTGCGATTTTTGGTGTGCAGAGCCTGCCCAAAAATTTTGTGGTGGGCGTGACTGCAACATTTTCCCTCAACGATTGATCCATGGCGCAAGAAGTCTTTACAATGGTGAATCCGCAAAACGGGAATCTGGCTTTCAAGCTATTTTCCTTTGGCGACAACAACCATTTCGACCATCTGCAACGGCACAACTATTACTCCTTGATTTGGATACAGCAAGGCCAAGGAAAGGTGAAGGCAGATTTTTCGGAATATGCCTTTCCATCGCAGGCATTGTTTGCATTTTCGCCCTACCAGCCCTTTATGTTGTCGGCCGATGCAGGCTTGCAAGGCGAGGCGATTTGCTTTCACCCAGATTTTTTTTGCATCCACATGCACCAAAGGGAAGTTGCTTGCAACGGCGTCTTGTTCAACAATATTTATGAACCGCCCTTTACTTGCATTGACAGCTATGGGGCGCAAACCTTGCAAATGCTGATCGGGCAAATGAAGGTCGAAATGCAAAATCCGGCGCTTGCGCAATATGAGTTGCTGGTGTCTTATTTGAAGATTTTTTTGATCACAGCATCACGCCTCAAGGCTGCTCAACATCCTGTTGTACAGGTCGATATCGCCGATGTGAAGGAGCACTATATTCTCCAAAACCTCAAAGATGCGATTGAAACGCATTTCAAGACCAAGCACTCGGCCAGCCAATATGCCGATCTCTTGAACCTTTCGCCCAAATACCTTGCTAAAATTGCGAAGACCAATTTTAACAAGACCCTCACCGACCTCATCGCTGAGCGCATCGTGATCGAGGCCAAGCGGGAGTTGTACATGAGCAACAAGCCGATCAAAGTGATCGCTTCTGAATTGGGATATGACGATGAATATTATTTCAGTCGCTTCTTCAAAGTCAATGCCGATGTCTCGCCCCAAATGTACCGCGATACCGTAGGATTTGGGCGAGCCCTCGTTTTATAAACGCTGCCTCAAATTTTCTCAAACTTGCGCACGACGATCTGCCCATTCACATTCAATTTCAGGAGGTAAGTTCCCGCATTGAGCGAGGCAACCTCGACCGTAAAATTGGAATCGGTCGTGCTGCCAGCCAAGATCCGTCGGCCTTGCAAATCAAGGATGTCATAGTGGCGCACAGCCAAGCTTGGGTCGTCGCATGCGATATGAAGCGTACCTTGACAAGGATTGGGAAACAGCTCCACCTGCAACTTGCCATCGACACTCCCGTGCACCTGCACGGTTGGCGAATAGCTCATTTTACCTGCCGCATCGATAAGTTTGATGCGGTAATACCAAGTCGCATTGCCAGGATTGGCATCCTCAAAAGCATACTCCAGCGCTGCGCCGCTGACTTGTTTGGCGAGGACAGCCACATGGCCGTGACCATTGCCACGCTCGATCTCAAAGGTGCAGCTGCTGCAATGCTCCTCGATCGACCAGACGAGATCGACTTTGCCCACTTTTTTCTGAGCCGACAAAGCGACTGCTTGGCTACCCAGCACCGTGGTCGGCATCACCACAAACTCTGGAAATCGGCGAGATTGCCCGTTGAAAGCGCCGATGATCGTAGGCGCAGTTGCGACGTAACCACATGCATTGCCCACAGCAGACAGGTTGGGGAAATTGATGACTGCTATCGGGGTCGATGAATAATAGGTGTGGATATGGTACATCTTGCCATCGGGGCCCGTCTTGGTATCGTGGGCATAGCAGCAGGTATTCATATTGGTGGTGACCCCATTGGAGAGGTCATATTGGTGCAACTTGTAGCCCCCTGCATCTTTGATGAAGTACAGTTTACTTCCGTTGGGGGAAAAATTGCCGAGTCCGCAAGAGACGCTCCAGATCTGCGTCGGATTGGAAAAGGCTCCTGTGCTGCTGTTAAAATTCATGAAGACCAAACCCAAAGCACCGAGGCCGCTCACCGCCAATTTGTTGGACATGTGGGAATGCGCCATCGCATAGCTGTCGCCCGCAGCAGTCCCCGTGGCAGTGTAGGAAGTGATCGCAGAAAAACCGCTCCCCGTAATGGCAATACGATGGTAGGTATTGGTATTGAGCACATGTCCGACCCACCAATAGTCGGTCGTTCCAGGCTTGGAAATCACCTTGTTCGCTTGGCCATAGATCGCGCTGCTCAGCAGCGTGTTCTTATTGGTGACCTTGCCGAGCGGATAGGAAGGATCGGTGAGATCGACGACCGAGTAAAAGAGATTGTCGCCCGCATTGTCCCAGGCACGACTCGTGAGCAAGTAAAATTTGCCGACTTGACCAGGCATAGGCACACAATTGACTGTCTGCGCCCCAGAGGAATGCCCAAAGAGTCCAGTCCCATTGAGCATGACTGCATGGCTCGCATTGACCACCGTCTGCCCGTCTGAATAAAATACCAATGCCCCTGACAGCGGATCGCTCACGACGACCATTCCTTCAAAACCCACGCCATTCATCTTATTGCTCACTTTGTAGGGAACATTGCCAGCATCAAAGACAAAACCATCGGTACCCGTCCCAAAATACCAGTTTTTGCCTTCTAGGCCAGGTATTTGCGACCAAGCAACAGACATAGATAATAGCAGCAATAGGGCAATGCTAGACTTCATTGGAATAAAATTGATGCCCAAACGAGCAAAAGTGACACTATTAAAAAGGACAATTACCGACCGTAAGATCACAATTTTGCCTGAATTTTGCAAATTCATTTTCACTATTTTGTCAGCCTGAAACCACCTTATTTCGAAATAGCCCAAAACCGACAAGGGCGCATCGCGAAGTAAAATTCGCAAAGCGCCCTTGATTTTTTACTGACCCAGATTGCAGCTCCCCCGCTAGGATGCTGCTCAGATCGACGACAGCTCCTGCGCGAGGCGCTTGAGCTCAGTCTTGACCTGACCAATCCCGATCAGGCCGCCCGACATACCCGATGTGAGCTTGTGTACGCGCACCTTGAAGCTGCGGTCACCAGCATCCTCGATGCGCACGCCAAATTTGAAATACTTCACAAAAGCACCAAACAGCAGGCGCATCACACGATTTCCTTTTTCATAAATCGCATCGCTCGGATTGCCTTGCGAGAGCGAGTAGCCCGACGCGATCAGTTTCTTGTTCACTTGGGAAGCAAGCTCCTCGGCAGTGATGCCGGAGTACACGTTTAGGACGGTCGCCCCGTCATTCAATTCAGTGTTGACAAAATGTGGCATAAGCTATGTATTAAGTGGTGATTGGAAATGTTGATAATATTTATTGCTCCAGATGCTCGACATACAAAATGCCTGGCGCGCCCTTGCGGGGCGTGGCACGGTTGCCCCAGACCTTGACAGGCTTGCTCAAGTTGATGAGCTTCCCTTCAAAATCATGGATCTTAAAGTCTGCTTTGGAGTAATTTTCGGGGATTTCCTCAATCTGATTCGGACCCGTGCCAAAGAGAAAATTGATGGAGACATCGTTACCGCCGATCGACATGAAGAGCGAGATATCATTTTCCATGAAGAGGATGCTTGGGATCGTGAGCCTGCCTTGGGCGAAGGTCAAGACATTTTTGAGGGTGGAATCCTCTAGATTGGTCTTGTCGAGTTTCACAGCATCCAAGGTGGCATAATCGGTGACAACCTCTGCCACCCGCTCGACCTTCTCGACATCGAGCGATACCATGAGGCCATTGTCGGCCAAGGCATTGTCGCTCACGTGCAACGCGCCATAGAGCCTTACGCGCTCGTAGGCCAAAATCTTAGTGCTGTCGTCGGCGGTGAGTTTAAGATCGCTGGTCTTGTACTTTTCTGGAAGAGTGGACATGCAATTCTTGCAACCGCCCATCCGAATATTACAGGTGATTTCCTGTCCATGGCGCTGATAGGCCCGCTTGTGGAAATTCACCTGCGCCGTCTTGCCCGTGGTGTACATCATGCTAGGAAGGCTCAGGTAGCCCTCAAGACTCACAAACTGATTGTCTTGGGCCTTGTCAAATACCTGATCATACGCCATGGGGGCATAGGTGGTCGGCGTGCCATTGTACACGGGCGCAGTCACCGCCTCATGGCCGCCGCCATTGCTGCCACAAGCACTCCACAAAGAAACCACGACCAATATGACCAACCAACGCATTCTCATTGTATAACCCATGATGACGTATCTATCCAAGGGACAAATATAAAGCGCCGAAATCTTGGATCAGCCCATCGGGAAAACGTGTGGAGAAGTTTTCAATTTGCCTATCTTGCACCTGAAAACTCAATTTGAATCCGCATGCAACTCTTCGCGCACATCTTGGAAAGTCTGGAGGCCAATGGTGTACGACGGCCACACAACAGCTGGCGGAATCCGTTCGTCTGGCCTAACCACAACAGCGGGTTGAAATCCGTTCGT
>JANORP010000110.1:0-14978 GCA_031415375.1 Bacteroidota bacterium
CAATGGATTTGCGGGCGGCCTCTGCCGAGAACGCAGCTGCGACCTCGGCCACGAGCGATTTCAGCGGCACGGGAACCTTTTGCAAGTGTGCAGCTTGCTGCTCGGCGCTGCCGAGCTCGACGAGGTCCTTCACGAGATTGCCCGCATTGTTGGTGACCTTTTTGGCCATGGACAGCATTTTCTCTTGCGTCGGGTTCAGATTTCCCTCATCCTCGACGACGCTCAGCAGGCCCGTCACTTGATTCAGCGGTGCCTTGAGATCGTGCGCGACCACATGCAGCAAGCCCGACATCTCGTGGTTCAGGTTGTTGAGTTGCTCATTTTGATCCATCAAGGCCGTGTTTTGCACCGAAATCTGCTGGTGCTGGGTCAAAATCTGCTCGTTTTTTCCTTGCAATTCCAGGTTGATGCGGCGGCGGGCCTTGTTACTGCGCACCAAGATCACGACGACCGATACCATGGCGAGCAGCACCACCGACACGAGCCCAAAAAGGTACCAGACATTGTTGAGTTTGGCTTGCTGGATTTCCTTGTCTTTGCTGAGCAGGTCGATTTCGGCATCCTTGAGATTCACCTCGTAGAGGGCTTGATAGTTCGCGAGGGTCGTTTCGCTTTCCTCAGCTTGGATCGAGTCTGAGAGTGCCTTGCTTTTCTCCATCCATGCGAGTGCCAGCGCCGCATTTCCTTGGGACTTGGCGATCGCGGCCAAGTTGTCGTAGCAATCGACCAGCATCACCGAGGATTCCAATTCATTTGCGTATCGCATCGCCAACTGGATATCTACCAATGCACTATCGTACATTTTCAATTCATTTTTGACGGTTGCTCTCATGATCAAATCCTCTGTGAAGGCAAAATCATCCTCGCCCTCAGCGGCCAATTCGACGCTTTTGTTGAACATCGCGAGCGACGTGGGGTATTCCTTTTTCTCAAGATGGATTTCTCCAAGCAACCCATAGACCCTCGCAAATGCCGCTGCATCTTGGGGGTCTTCGATTTCCAGAAATACCGAATCGCAGACTTCAATCGCTTTGTCGTATTGCTTGAGATCAAAATAGACGAGCGCGACGTTTGACAAGGCAATCGTTGCGTTTGCGCTGTTGCCATTTGTGAGATAGCTAGCTCTCGCATTGCGATAGCTGATCAAGGCCTCCTCATAGTGCCGCTGCACCTCCTGTACGTTTCCGATATTGTTGATCGCGTTGGCGCGAATGCGCCTTTCACCGAGGGAGTCTGCAAGGCGCAAGGCTTCCAATAAATTGGACATTGCAAGGTCATAGATGTTCAATTTGAAATAGATGATGCCGCGCAAATTGAGGGCGCGTGCCCTGACCACGGCCTTGCCATGGGTTTGAGGCTCCGCTTCAGCGCGCCCGCAGAGCCACAAGCCAAGCAACGGATCGAAGTTGCTGAGCTCATAGACGACCGTGAGCATGGAGTCGGTGCGAACGGAATCGTCCTCGATACCCGCAAAGGTTGCCAAAAGGGAATCTTGGGCCTGCTGAGCCGGAAGACCGTTTGCAATCATGCCTAGCCCCGCAAGCATCGCAAGCGTCAACGAGAATTTTCTGGGAAAAATACGGCTTATTCTCAGTTCAAAAATGAAAGAAAGCATGGTGCGATTAGGAAACGGTGCCAATTAGCCTACGGTGCAAGCTGGCATCTCCTCCAATTCTGATCCTACAGAACTCTTGAAAAATGCCCGTGCCAAAGAAAATGAAATCGTATTTTACGGGGTAGTGCGGTTCAAATCTACAATGCCCAATCGTCAATTCCAATGACCTGCCTCAGGCGAATTCCCAACGGTCATCGCGTCCTGGGTCCATGCGGCGATCGTCTCGCGCGCCTTCCAAGGTCGTTTTTAGCCCGGAATGCGCACCACAAACGTCGAGCCCACGCCGACTTGAGAATCCAAGGAAATGTCCCCACCCAGTTGCTCGACCAGCGTCTTCACGATGGCCAAACCCAGCCCTGACGAGCTCTCGCCACCCGTCGGGCGCGCCGAGAGCTTGTGAAACTTGCGGTAGAGATTCTTCTGGTCGGCTGGGGAAATGCCGGGGCCTTGGTCTTGGATGCTGATGCGATGGTAACCAGCGTCTTGTGTAAGGGAAATCTGCACGTTTTTGCCCGAGGGCGAGAACTTGAGCGCATTGGAAATGAGATTTTCCAGTACGCGGCGCAGTTGATTGGGTTCTGTCTGACAGATCACCTCGTCCGCTGGAAGCGCCGTCTCGAGGACAATGGATTTGCGGGCGGCCTCTGCCGAGAACGCAGCTGCGACCTCGGCCACGAGCGATTTCAGCGGCACGGGAACCTTTTGCAAGTGTGCAGCTTGCTGCTCGGCGCTGCCGAGCTCGACCAAGTCCTTGACGAGATTGCCGGCATTGTTGGTGACCTTTTTGGCCAATCCCAGCATTTTCTCCTGTTTCGCGTTCAGATTCCCCTCCTCCTCGACGACTGAGAGCAGGCCGGTCACTTGGTTCAATGGGGCCTTGAGGTCGTGGGCGACCACATGTAAGATGCCCGACATCTCGTGATTCAGATTATTCAATTGTTCATTTTTCCCTTGCAATTCCTGGTTGATGCGGCTGCGGGCCTTGTTGCTGCGCACCAGAATGACCACGACCGAGACCATCGCGAGGAGCACCACCGACACGAGGCCGAAGAGGTACCAGACATTGGTCAGTCTTGCTTCCTGGATCTCCTTGTCCTTGCTCAGCAGGTCGATTTCAGAGTCTTTTTGATTGACCTCGTAGAGCGCTTGGTAGTTGGCGAGGGCCGTTTGGCTTTCTTCCGTGTGGATGGAATCAGAAAGCGTCTTACTTTTTTCCATCCATTGGAGGGCGAGATTGGGATCCTCCATGCCCTTGGCGATTAGCGCCAACTCATCATAGCAGCCCATCAAAGTTATTTTTGCGCCAAACTCACGCGCCATTTGCATGGCCAAGGTAGCATCTTTCAAGGCCGCTTCCCGCTGACCGAGGATGTTCTCCAGATGTGCGCGATCCAGCAAGGCACTTATTTCGGAAGCCTCTTCCTTGGCTGCCGTGTAGTTTTTTACCGACAAGTCAGTGTAGTGCAGGGCCTGCCGATAGTCCTCTTTGTCGCGATAGATATTTCCCATGAAACTGTAAACCAAACCGTAGGTTTTTGAATCGTTTGGGTCTTCGATTTCATGCAAGGCTGAATCACAAATCTCAATTGCTTTGTCGTAATCCTTCAGCCCTTGATACACCTGTGCGATATTGGCAAGTGTTCTCACAGCGGATCTCTTTTCCCCCATTCTGAGCGCAATAGATCGTGCCTTGCGGTAACTTACCAGTGCGGCTTCATATTGCCCATGCTGTTCCTGGATATTGCCGATATTGTTGGATGCATTTGCAACACCCAAATCGTAGCTAATCGAATCAGAGATTCTGAGCGCTTGCAGAAAGTAGGACAAAGCCAGATCGTCGATTTCCAAATAGTAATAGATGGCTCCACGCGTATTGCATCCTTGAATTTTGACGATGGGTTGGACATTGGGATATGCAGGGTCGGCCTCAGCCTGTTCACACAGCCAGATGGCCAAAAAGGGCTCTGAATAGCCTAATTCAAAGGCAATACCAAACATAGAATCGAGGCGAATCGAATCATCGCCAATCGATTGGAAGGTCGCCAACAAGGAATCGTTGCGCTGCTGGGCGGGAAGCCCTGTCGTACAGAAGTAAGCCGTTACGATTATCGCAATGGTCTGCGACAATCTCCTTGGGAAAACATGTCTCATATAGTACTACACGATTTCTGAACGTGTGGTTGGTCAAAAAACTACATCCCTCATCGCCTTGCAACATCATTTGTAATGCACTTCGCTCGAAAATGAATAGGCTATAGAAAGGATCAAAACACTTCACGGGGTCGCAACGGTCAAATCTACACAGCGCATCGATCAATTCCAATGCATCCACTGGGCCTTTTTCATCAGCTGAAGCAGCTCTCATCGGCTACAATCATTGCCCAGACGATCATAAGCGACCACTTTTAGATAGGCAGGCTCACGACAAAAGTGGAACCCACGCCCACCTCAGAAGTCAGCGCAATCTCACCGCCCAACTGCTCGACGAGCGTCTTCACGATGGCCAATCCCAAGCCCGACGAACTCTCGCCACCCGTCGGCCGCGCCGAGAGCTTGTGAAACTTGCGGTAGAGGTTTTTCTGGTCGGCTGCGGAAATGCCGGGGCCTTGGTCTTGGATGCTGATGCGATGGAAACCAGCGTCTTGCGTGAGGGAAATGCGCACGCTTTTGCCCTGGGGCGAGAACTTGAGCGCGTTGGAGACGAGGTTTTCGAGGACGCGACGCAGTTGGTTGGGTTCGGTCTGGCAGATGGTTTCCTCCTCGGGCAGCGTGGTCTCGATCGTGATGGATTTGCGGGCGGCGTCGGCCGAGAAGGCTGCTGCCACCTCCGCAACGAGCGATTTCAGCGGCACGGGAACTTTTTGCAATTGTGCGCCTTGCTGCTCGGCGCTGCCGAGCTCCACCAAGTCCTTGACGAGGTTGCCTGCATTGTTGGTGACCTTCTTGGCCATCGCGAGCATCTTTTCTTGCGTCGGATTCAGATTTCCTTCGTCCTCGACAACTGAGAGCAGCCCGGTCACTTGGTTCAGCGGCGCCTTGAGGTCGTGCGCGACCACGTGCAACAAGCCCGACATCTCGTGGTTCAGGTTGTTGAGTTGCTCATTTTGGTCGGAGAGGGCAGTGTTTTGCACCGAAATCTGCTCGTGCTGCTTCAAAATTTGCTCGTTTTTTCCCTGCAGTTCTAGGTTGATGCGCCGCCGAGCCTTGTTGCTGCGAACCAGGATGACTACGACTGAGATCATGGCGAGCAGCACCACCGACACGAGGCCAAAAAGGTACCAGACATTGCTGAGTTTGGCCTCTTGGATCTCCTTGTCCTTGTTGAGCAGGTCGATTTCTGCATCCTTTTGATTGACCTCGTAGAGGGCCTGGTAGTTGGCGAGGGCGGTTTCGCTTTCTTCCGTTCGGATGGAATCGGAGAGTGCCTTGCTTTTTTCCATCCACTCAAGCGCTGTTACTGCATCGCCTTTGGCTTTAGCAATTTTGCTCAATAGATTGTAGCATCCAACTGCCTCCTCCAAGCCCCCAAGTTCGAGGCCCATTTGCAATGCCCGATTCACAGCCTGAAGCGCTTGATCGACCATGCCTTGCTTGTTTAGCACTTCGGCTTTGGAAAGCAATCCTTTTAGCAAGTCATAGTCGTCGCCGATCTTCTCGAACTTCTCTATGGCCAAATCTATATTCTGGATTGCCTTGGGAAGGTTCCCGAGCGTGTCATAGGCTGTACAGAGGGTCATATAGATGCTTCCGTAAGATCTGTCATCGTTTGGGTCGTCGATTTCCTTGAATGCCGAATCGCAGACAGCGATGCCCCGATCATATTCCCCAAGTGCTATATAAATCGTTGCAATGTTGCTCAAGGCAATCATTGCATTGTGTTTGCTTCCAAGCCTTAAATTTGTTCTTCGTGAATTTCGATAGCTCTCCAGCGCCTCTAGATTGTGGCCTTGATCGGCTTGCACATTCGCAATATTGTTCCAAGCGTTGGCTTGGCCTTTTGCATACCCTATCGAATCTGCCAGATTCAGAGCCTCCAAGAAATGGGACAGTGCCTTATCCAGAATCCTCAGGTTGTAATAATCAGATCCTCTCACAAGTTGGGCTCTTACCTGCATTCGCGATCTCCTTTGCGACTTGGCTTCGGCCTCAGACTTTTCGGCAAGCCACAAGCCCAAAACCGGGTCAGAAAATCCAAGTTCAAAGGCCACCTTGATCATGGAATCCAAGCGCGTAGAATCATCCTCTATGCCAGCAAAGGTCGCCAACAAGGAATCGTTTTTCTGCTGGGCAGCAAGACTGCTTGCACCCACACAAACCGTTCCAATCATCGCGATCATCAGCGACAATTTGTATGGGAAAATATGCCTTTGGTGATGCTCGAAGATTCCTGAACACATGGTCGATCAAAGTAACATTGCCCGGAGATTGTGCAGCCTGATGCAACATTTTGGATTCCGATTCCTCAAAATCCTTCAAAAATGCCCAAGCCAAACAAACTGAAATCGTACTTCACGGGGTCGCAAGGATCAAATCTACGAAGCGACTCAGTCAATTCCAACGCTGCCCGCCAGTCGTCTTGCTTGCGGGTGAGCAGCCCGAGCTTGCGGCCTACATTGCCAGTATGCGTGTCGAGTGGGCAAATGAGTTGGTCGGGACGCAGGCTCTTCCAGATGCCAAAATCGACGCCTGCGCCATCCTGACGCACCATCCAGCGCAGGTACATGTTCAGGCGCTTGGCGCTTGAGCCCGCGCTCGGGTCGGCCATGTGCTTGGCTGTGCGGGCGACCATGCCCGGGCTCGCCAGCATGGCCGCGCGGTAGCGCACGATGCCTTGCAGCGTGTCGGTCACCCCGTCATCCAGCCTGAAAACCTCCTCCAAGCCGCCGAGCTCGGTGTAAATGCGCCGCAAGCCCAGCACCATGCCCTGCAAGTCTGGCCCTTGGAATGTGCGATAAACAAAACCCGAGAGGCTTTGCAGCTCCCGCGCATTGGCCTGCATCACAAAATCATGGGGCGCGTCCCAGAGCAGCTCCATCATGCGCTCGGCTGAGCGCACGATCAGGTCGCGCCTGCCCCAAGCGATCGTGGCCGCGAGCAGACCCGCGATCTCGATGTCTTCCTTGCGGCTGTAGCGATGGGGAATGCAGACCGGGTCGGCACCGATAAATCCCGGCCGATTAAATTCCAGCAGCTTCTGGTCCAGCAAATCTTGGATCTCGGCGTGATTCAAACCTGCGTCGGTGGGTTGCGAAAGGGGGAGTGCCGACGGTGCGTGCGGATGGCGATCCAAGCCAAGATCAAGATGGTCACGAGTGTCACCAGCGAGAAGATGGCCCAAGCGGCATCGTTCCACATGAGGAAAAAGTCGTAGGCCCCGTGTGCCAAGACGGCGAGCAGCAACCCGATGCCCATCTGCACAAAGCGCGCCCCGGGCGTCGGCGCAAACTTGGCTTTGCCCATGAAGTAGCCCATGAGGTGGGCAAACGCGCCGTGGGCAGGAATCGCGGTAAACATCCTCAAAAAGCCGACCGTATTGCCACCCTGCCAGACATAGAGCACGTTTTCAATGGCTGCAAAACCCATCGAGACCGCCACCGCATACATGATGCCGTCATAGGGCTCGTTGAAATCCTTTTTGGGATAGGCAAATAGCCGCAGCGCCATGAATTTGAAGCCTTCCTCAGACAAGGCCACGACTACAAAGGCGAGCAACATCGTCTTTGCGGCAGACATGCCGTCCTCTCGCAGCAAAAAAAGATCCTTCAACCAAATCTCGGAAAACAAGGCCGGCACCGCCGACAAGATTCCAAAAATGAACGACCCCACGAGCAGCTTGATCGGCTCCCGTTCATAGCCATCGAGCATGAACACCATCGTGAACACGACCACAACGGGGCCCAAGGCAATAGCTAGGAAAGTCAGGAGCTCATCCATATATCAACCGATGGCTTGTTGTAGATCCTCGATCAAGTCTTCGACATTTTCGATGCCCACGCTCAGGCGAATGAGCGAGTCCTTCAAGCCAGCCTTCTCGCGCTCGGCCTTGGGAATGCTCGCATGCGTCATCGTGGCAGGGTGCCCGATCAGTGACTCGACGCCGCCGAGGCTCTCTGCGAGCGAAAAGAGCTTGAAAGATGAAAGCACGCGTTTGGTTTCCTCCAAGTCATCGCCCTTGAGCGTGAAGGAGATCATGCCCCCAAAGTCGCGCATCTGCTTCTTGGCGACCTCGTGACCGGGATGCGATGGCAGGCCGGGATAATAGACCCGATCCACCTTGGGGTGCTTCACGAGCCACTCGACGATGGCTTTTCCGTTTTCGCAATGCTGCTTCATGCGCAGGTGCAGCGTCTTGATGCCGCGCAACACCAGGAAGCAATCTTGTGGCCCGGGCGTGGCACCGCTGGCATTTTGGATGAATGCGAGGCGGGCATGCAGGTCGGGATCATTGACCACGAGGCAGCCCATGACCACGTCGCTGTGCCCGTTGAGGTACTTGGTGATGGAATGCATCACCATGTCTGCACCCAAGTCCAGGGGATTTTGAAGGTAGGGTGAGGCAAATGTATTATCGACGACCGTGATCGCGCCGACTTCCTTGCCGAGGGCCACCATCGCCGCAATGTCCACGACATTGAGCGTGGGATTGGTAGGCGTCTCGACCCAAATCATTTTGGTCTTGGGCGTGATCGCAGCCTTCACGGCAGCGACATCGGTCATGTTCACAAACGTGAACTTGATGCCGTAGGGCTGAAAAATCTTGGTGAACAGCCGATAACTACCGCCATAAAGGTCATTGGTCGAGACGACTTCGTCGCCTGGTTGCAGCAACTTCATGGCAGCATCTTCAGCAGCCATGCCCGTCGCAAAACATAGGCCAAATTGACCGTTCTCCAAAGCCGCCAACGCCCGCTGCAGCGCGGTGCGCGTGGGATTGTGGGTACGCGAATACTCGTAACCCTTGTGATCGCCAGGGGCTGCCTGCACATAAGTGCTGGTCTGAAAAATCGGGGTCATGATCGCCCCAGTCGTTGGATCGGGCTCCACGCCCGCATGCACTGCCTTTGTACCAAACTTCATAATTGCGCGATGCTGATCTTTTACTGTAACTTTATCCAGAATCTGCGGTAAAATACGAAAACATCTTCAATCCCAAAGGGAAGCATTTATGGCGAAACTCAACTCCACAGAGCAAAAACTCCTCTCCGAAATCGAAGACTGGAAAGAAAAAGGCCCTGGATTCCTCAACGCGGCCACCCATGTAGCTACCAAGCCGCTCATGTGGGCAGGCGACAAGCTCATTCCAGATTCCGTGAAGGACAAATTCAGTCTCGTAGGCGAGAAAATCGCCGAGAAATTGCAAGACGCCTCGCAGTGGACCGTGAGCGAAGCAGAGGTCTTGAAAGCCACCAAAGAATTTGAAATCGACAGCGCGACCATCATCGAGCTGCAAAATGCTTCGGTCTTTGACCTGAACCATGTCGCCGAGGAGTTTGTGAAATTCAACACGCGCCTTGCCGCTGCCGAAGGTTTTGGCACAGGCCTGTTGGGATGGCCAGGTCTCCTTGCCGACCTACCAGCCTTGTTTGTCTTGAATTTCCGAATGCTCTATCAAATTTCGCTGAGTTTTGGCTACAAAGTCGAGCCAGCCAGCGAGGAAGATGCCGAGCCTTTTGAAGTGGGTTATATGCTGCGCATTTTCAAAGTCGCGACAGCATCCAGCACCGAGGCCAAAACGGTTGCGCTCACGGAATTGAAGGAATACGAAGACGAGCATCCAGATGGCATCGCCCGCGTCGGTGGCGACTATACCCGCAACCAATTCGGGAAGAATGCTGCCATCAATATCTCCCGCATCATCATCAACCAGATCGTCAAGGAGACCCTTGCCCGCAAGGCCATCACCTCGATCCCCGGCATCGGCGCGGTTTTGACCGCCGGCTTCAATTATTACTACGTCCAAGACGTGGGCCGCACAGCGATCATGGTCTATCAAGAGCGCTTTTTGCTCGACAAAAAGGGCCGCAAAAAGATCGTGACGATTGACGTGGAGTGATTTTTGGACGGTATTATCTACACCTGTGCAAATGATCGCGAATCCATTTGCTATTTTTGAATGAACCGATCAGGATCGCCCAGTATGCTTAGAGACGAATTCCAATATTTTCTGGACAACCAAGATGCCTTAGCGAAGCTCTATGGGGGGCGCTATGTCGTCATTCGCCAACAAAAAGTGATTGGATCCTATCCATCCATTGGTGAGGCTTTTCACACAACCTCTAAGCAATATGAGCCTGGTACTTTTCTCATTCAACTTTGCGATGTAGGCGAGGACTGCTACACAGTAACAATCAACCGTGCCATGTTTTGATGAATGAGAAATCCAGCCGTTTTAGTGCTTTCACGGTAAAATATCGTCGCGTGGTAGATCTTTTGGAATCTTCCATGATCGTGCGTGCCGCAGGCCGTGATCTATCAGTTTCTACCTTCGGATTTTGGGATACGGGCTCCAATGTTTCGGTAATATCCAAAACGATTGCAGAGGAACTCAAGCCGAAACTTATGGGCTATGCCAAATTGCGCGGCGTCACAGGCCTTGACTACCTAAGCCAATATTTGATCGACATTGAGCTTCCAAATGGTCTAGTGATCAAAGACCTCGAGGTTTCTGAAAGCCTGAACCTTGGTAGGCGGCAAAATCGAGAGCCTTATGGATGCCTGATCGGCATGGATGTCATTCAGCTTGGCGACTTCGCACTGAACCATGCCGATGGCTATACCACCCTGAGTTTCCGTACCCCCAGCCTCACCCACGTCGATTACGTCGAGGAATACAAGCAACTATTCCCTGATGACCCAGAGTCACCGATGAAATAGTCAGGCTGCAACCCACAAAAGAAAAGCGACACTCTGCAGTGTCGCTTTTCTTATGCTTTTCCTTTTGGTCGGAGAAAAAGTCCTGATCAAGTCAGGCTCATGGAAATCTTTTTCTTGATGTCGTCGATGTTCTTGCGAAACTCCTTGTCGATGGAGATCAAGTCATTGACGGTTTGCACGGCGTGAATCACCGTGGAGTGGTCGCGGCCGCCGAAGTGCATTCCAATTGTCTTGAGCGACGCTTTGGTAAGCTCTTTGGCGAAGAACATCGAGATTTGACGGGCTTGCACGATCTCGCGCTTGCGCGTTTTGGCACGCAAGAGGTCTTGATCGACGGTCAGGTGCTCACAGACGAGCTTCTGAATGGCGTCGATCGAAATCTCACGGCTCACGTTCTTGATAAAGTTCTTGAGCATTTGCTTGGCCAAGTCAAGATCGACTTCGCGCTTGTTCAAGGAACTCTGGGCCAGCAAGCTGATGAGGGCGCCTTCGAGCTCGCGCACATTGCTCGTGATGTTGTGGGCGATGTACTCGATCACATCACCTGGCAGCTCGATCCCGTCTTTGTACATCTTGTTTTTCAAGATGGCCACACGGGTGTGGTAGTCGGGCAATTGCAGGTCGGCGCTCAGGCCCCACTTGAAGCGGGAGAGCAAGCGCTCTTCCATACCTTTCAGGTCTTTGGGTGGGCAGTCGCTTGTGAGCACGATCTGCTTGCCTGCTTGGTGCAGGTGATTGAAGACGTGAAAGAAATGATCTTGGGTCTTTTCTTTGCCTGAGAAAAACTGGATGTCGTCCACGATCAAGACGTCGATCAGCTGATAGAAACTGATGAAGTCATTGACGGTGTTGTTTTTGATGGCCTCTACAAATTGGTTGCAAAACTTCTCAGAAGAGACGTAAAGCACGATTTTGTTGGGGTATTGACTTTTGACTTCATTCCCAATTGCTTGAGCCAAGTGGGTTTTGCCGAGACCGACACCGCCGTAAAGGAGCAGTGGGTTAAAGGCTGTCTGCCCAGGTTTCGACGCGACGGCATAGCCGGCGGCACGGGCGAGACGGTTGCAATCGCCTTCCAGAAAATTCTCAAACGTGTAGTTCGCGTTGAGCTGGGAGTCGATGTTGATTTTCTTGATGCCTGGAATGACGAATGGGTTGGGCACCGATTTGCCGATATTGATCGGCATGCTCACCGCAGGGTTGCGGGTATTGACCTCCCGTGAAGAGGTCGGGATGTTGATCGCATACTTGCGGCCTTCATCCAAGTTGTTTTCGACGATGATAGAGTACTCCAATCGGCCATCGGGGCCTAGGAAATGCTTGATCGTCTTTCGCAGAAGGGATACGTAGTGCTCCTCGAGCCACTCGTAAAAAAACTGGCTGGGGACCTGAATCGTGAGCACATTATCGTCCAATTTCAAAGACTCGATTGGTTCAAACCAAGTCTTGAAGCTTTGGAGATTAATGTTGTCCCGAATCACTTCCAGACACCGTTCCCATATATCCTTGTGGTTCAAATTCATTGACACTTACCTCAGGTCTGATAAGATAAATTTAACTGTAATGTGCCGAGCTTCTACTTACCCAGCGTTGACATTTATTCCGTTGTAGAAGCTTCAAAGTTGTTGATTTATTTCCACAAAAAAAACTTGATCCACAACATTTTTCCACTTCCTACCTTTTAAAAACAAATCCTTGAAAATCAAACAAATACTGGCAAT
The DNA here is from genome assembly GCA_031415375.1 of Bacteroidota bacterium. Classification (GTDB taxonomy): domain Bacteria; phylum Bacteroidota; class Bacteroidia; order J057; family JADKCL01; genus JADKCL01. The sequence continues at coordinate 12,211 of JANORP010000110.1, forward strand.
TTCCCTTGATAATATTCAGATTTTCAATAAGTTACCCACAGCCTAGACATCCCTTCAACACCTCCATTTGCACCCCACCTGTTCATGCCTTGTTCACATTGTCGATGTGGATAACTAGGGTGCGCAGCCTCTCAGGATCAAAGCCTTGGTTACGCTCACTTCAAGGCATTCCAAGGGACTTCAAAACGCGATTGGAAGCGTCAATCGCTCGAACCTAAACGAAACATTTTTTGTACGTCACGACGCAGATTACCGATCGCGTCCATCGTTGGCACGACTTCGTTGCGCACCATCTCACGCAGGAGATGCTTGCCAAGATCGGAGCCATTGGCTTCACCCGGCAATGTTTGAGCTGACTGATGGATGAATCCAATCGTATGCTCCTTGGCTTTGAGAATATCTTCCCACGTCTCGCGGTCGATATAGAGTTGCTGCGTGAGGTTGTGTTCGTATTCGGCACGTATCTCGGCGATCAATTCCAGATGGTATGCCTTGGCTGTCTTGCCACGACCATCTACACGCATGAGCAAGCTCTCAAGTTTGATGCGCTCACAAAACATGAGAAGACGCTCGTGTGCTTGTAGCCTCAAAGGTACAATTTGGCTCAGTGCACCTTGAAAAACGGCATACCGTAGCTTGAGCTCTGCCTTTTGGCGATTCTCACGCAAAAGGATGGCAACAGTACCCATCACCAATGCGGCGGGCACAATGTATTTGAGCAACTCCAGAATAATATCTGTGGTCTTCATGTACAAAAGCAAGTTGAAATACTATCAAGCCCAATTCCGTAGGGCCTATTTGGCGGTTTGCTGCAAATATAATGCAATCAATTGAGTCGCGGCGACTGTTGGCGGAATTTTACCTTCCAAGACGTCGATTTCTTTTTGGATCAGGTTTTTTTTGATCAAGGGATGCGCGTAGAACTGATCGAGCAGCAAGTGCCCGATTGTCTCGTGCATCCAAGTTTTGGCTTGTGCATGGCGTTGTTTTTCAAGCCATCCATCAGCGGTGCAGACCATGCGATAGTCTGAGATCATGGCAGCAATCTCTGCCATGCCAGCATCTGCGATCGCAGAGCAGGTGAGCACCCGCGGCAGCCATCCACTGTCTGAGGCAGGAAAAAGATGCAAGGCGGTTTCGTACTCTGCGCGGGCTTGCTGCGCCCGCAGGAGATTTTCGCCATCGGCCTTGTTGATCGCCAAGCCATCTGCCATCTCCATGATGCCTTTTTTGATGCCTTGCAACTCGTCGCCCGCACCCGCGAGCATGAGGAGCAGGAAGAAATCGACCATGCTGTGTACAGCCACCTCACTCTGCCCCACGCCGACGGTCTCGATGATGATGTAATCAAACCCAGCAGCCTCGCAGAGCAAAATCGCCTCGCGTGTGGCCCTCGTCACACCACCCAGCGAGCCTCGCGCAGGTGAGGGGCGAATGTAGGCCTGAGGGTCACGCGAAAGCCGATCCATGCGCGTTTTGTCCCCCAAAATGCTCCCTTGCGAAATCTCGCTGCTCGGGTCGATCGCAAGCACAGCCAACCGATGCCCGATCCCAGTCAAATAGGTCCCATACGCATCGATAAAGGTGCTTTTTCCCACGCCAGGCACGCCCGTGATACCCAACCTGAAGGCAGTACCCGCACGGCGTTGGCATCCCTCCAACACAGCAGCAGCCAAGGCACGATCACTCGGCAAAGCGCTCTCTACCAGCGTGATTGCACGGCTCAGCACCATGCGATCGCCTGCACAGACGCCATCGATATAGGCTTGGGGACTGAGTCTTGGTGCCATCGGATTGAGGTCAGCCTTGAAGGTCTTGGGTGAGCCGACGCAAAATCTTCTGCGCTGCGAGTGGTATCACAGTGCCAGGTCCGAAGACCTCGGCTACGCCTGCCGCAAAGAGGAAATCATAGTCTTGCTGCGGAATCACACCGCCGGCAACCACCATGATGTCGCCCCTACCCTGCTCCTTGAGGGCAGCGATGAGTTCAGGCACAAGCGTCTTGTGGCCACCAGCCAAGCTGGAGATGCCCACGATATGCACGTCGTTTTCAATCGCCTGGGTTGCCGCCTCTGCGGGCGTCTGGAACAGTGGCCCGATGTCCACATCAAAGCCGAGGTCGGCAAAGCTCGTCGCGATGACTTTGGCACCACGGTCATGACCGTCTTGGCCCAGTTTGGCGACCATGATGCGTGGCCTACGGCCCTCTGCCTGGGCAAACGCATCGGCTAGTCGCCGCGCCTCCTTGAAATTGTCGGTATTCATGGCTTCTCTTGCATACACCCCCGAGACGGAACGAATCACGGCTTTGTACCGACCAAAGACGGTCTCCATCGCCATCGAGATCTCGCCGAGTGTGGCGCGGGCCCGCGCTGCGGCGATGCTCAATTCCAGCAAATTGCCTTCGCCAGTCGCTGCACAATGTGTAATGGCCGCGAGTGCAGATGCCACTTCAACTGCGTTACGGTTAGCTTTGGTGGCTTCGATGCGCCCGATTTGCCCCATGCGAACGGCACTGTTATCGACGGCGAGGATGTCGATTTTGGTGGCTGCGTCAGTTTGGTAGGCGTTCACGCCCACGATGATGTCGGTACCGGCATCGATGCGGGCTTGCTTGCGTGCAGCAGCCTCCTCGATACGCATCTTGGGCAGGCCAGACTCGATGGCCTTGGCCATGCCACCCATGGCCTCGACTTCCTCAATCAGTGTCCAGGCCTTGTGCATGATCTCATGCGTAAGGCGCTCGACGTAATAGGAGCCGCCCCAGG
>JANORP010000111.1:0-26002 GCA_031415375.1 Bacteroidota bacterium
ACCGATGTTGCCGCAAGTGAAGTCACACTGGCTATGGAAAATCGTATCCACCGCGCAGTTGTCATAGCTGCCATTGTTGAGCTGGGTGTAGCTCAAGTGTACAAAACCGTCGCCGTCAAGGGCTACCGTGATGTCTTGGCAGATAGCGTCTGGAGCTTCGGTATCTTCGATGGTCACGACTGCAGTACAGCTACTGCTATTGCCAGCGTTGTCAATTGCGATCAAAGTGACCGTGTTGGCGCCGACATTGCCACAAGAGAACTCAACTGGGCTCAGCAAAAGGCTGGTGATCGCACAGTTGTCGTTGCTCCCATTGTTGACCTGTGCAGCTGTCACGCTCGCTGCACCGCTGGCGTCCAGATTGAGGGTCAGGTCTTGGCAGATTGCGGTGGGTACAATCGCATCGAGAATGGTCACGATTGCCGCGCAGGTTGCGCTGTTGCCGCTCTGGTCACTTACGGCCAATACGACATTGTTGGCACCGGCATTGGCACAATTGAAGCTCGTGGTGCTTGCCACCAAGGAGCCGATTGCGCAATTGTCGGTGCTACCGTTATCGACTTGACTTGCCGTGAGGCTGGCTGCGCCATTGGCATCGAGGTTCAGCGTGAGGGCTTGACAAATGGCTATAGGAGCCTCATTGTCAGACACCGTCACAGTAAAGGTGCATGTGGCAGCATTGCCACTGGCATCGGTAGCCACCACATTGACAGTTGTAGCACCTTGTGCAAAAATACTGCCGCTGGCAGGTGAATAGCTGATGCTACTCACGACGCAGTTGTCGGTCGCATTCGCATTGAAGTTCACGGCAGCATAGCATTGCCCTGCGTCATTGCCAATGCTCAGATTAGTCGGGCAGATGACTACAGGATTTTCCGTGTCCAAGATCGTCACGTCAAAAGAGCAGCTCATGGTGTTTCCTGAAGCGTCGGTGGCGACAAAAGTGTTGATCGTGGTGCCGACGGGGAATATAGCGCCAGAAGCCAATCCTGCGGTCTGCACGATGGTCACGGTGCCGCAGTTGTCGGTGGCCTCATTGTCAAACGCATACAATGCGCCACAAGCACCAAGATCATTGGGCAAGGTGACGTCGTTGGGGTTGAGGTTGCTGTTGACTTGGGCAGGACCAGTGATCACGCCGATGGCATTGCCACAGGTAATGACGGGAGCCTCAACATCGAGCACGGTCACGACAAAGTTGCAAACGGCAGTATTGCCAGCGCCATCCGTGGCGGTAACAATGACAGCGGTGGTGCCGACGGGGAATGTACTACCGCTGGCTGCACTGTAATTGATGCTGGAAAAGTTGCAGTTGTCGGTCGTTGTCGCATTGTAGTTGACGGATGCTGTGCAAATGCCAGCATCTGCATTGATGACGATTGCAGCTGGGCAGTTAACGACAGGCGCGGTGGCGTCGATCACCGTCACTGCGAAGGTGCAGGCGGCGGTGTTGCCCGAGGCATCGGTCGCGGTTGCGGTCACGCTGGTCGTGCCCAATGCAAAGGTGCTGCCGCTGGCTGGCACGTAGGCGATGCCGCTCAACGCACAGTTGTCGGTCGCGGTCGCGCTGTAGGTCACCGCTGCGCTGCATGCACTTGCGCTGGCATTCACGCTGATCGTGGCCGGGCAGGTGATGGCGGGCGCAATCGCGTCGAGCACGGTCACAGAGGCGGTGCAGCTGCTGGTATTGCCACTGACGTCGGTCACCGTAAGGGTCACGGCGTTGCTGCCAGTGTTCAGGGCATGGGAGCCGAGGTTGCTCACCACGTCCTGGGCGAAGATGTCCCACTCGGAGGCCAGGGATGGGAAGCCAAGGGGGTTGGTGGTGTTGCCGACAGTCACCGAGGGCTTGCGACGCAGGGTCACGCCCACGGTCGTGTAGCCGGGGGCTGTCCAGGCGGCACCGGGGTTCTGGCCGATGGAACCGAAGATGTCCACGTTGGCGTTCGTCGAGACCTTGAAAAGCGCGATGGCATCGTTGCCGTTGAAGTTCACAGCCGCGTTCACTGTCGAAGTGCCGCCGTAGAGTGCCGCCTGGGTGTTGCGCAGCACGATGGTCGCGCCACTGGCCAGGGAGCCTGTGAGCAGCACGTCGTTGCTGGGGAGGGTCGCGCCATTGCCGTACAACCTGAGGCGGTAGTCGCCTAGGTTCACTGTAGCCAGGGTCGGATTGTAGATCTCGACGTACTTGTTGTTGGCGCTGCCTTCCAGGTATTCGGAGATGAACAGTTCACCGGGGGCCGCAGTGGTGGTGAGGTTGCTACATCCGAAGGTCGATGTGCTCAAGCTCAAGCTGGCCACTGCGCAATTGTCTGTGCTGCCGTTGTCGATAGCGGCTGCTGTGACCGAGGCCTGGCCGTTGGCATCCAATTGCACCACCGCATTTTGGCAGCGGGTGATCGGGGCTACGGGATCCACGACGGTGACAGTTGCGGTGCAGGTGCTGCTGTTGCCATTCACATCGGTCACGGTCAAGGTCACCGTGTTGCCGCTGCCCACGTTTGCGCAGCCGAAGCTGACGGGGGCCAGGGTAAGGCTGGCAATGCCGCAGGCATCGGAGCTGCCATTGTTCACCAAGCTGGCAGTCACCGAGGCGACGCCACTTGCATTCAGGGACACGGTTGCACCCTGGCAGACGGCCGTGGGTGCCGTGAGGTCGAGGACGGTCACTTGCGCAGCGCAGGTGCTGCTGTTGCCATTGACATCGGTCACGGTGAGGACCACGGCGCTACCTGCACCTGGGAAGGTCTGCCCAGCGTTGATCGCGCCGGGGCTGGCTGGTGCCGCCTCGGGCTGCCATGTGAAGGCACCATAGGTCGTGCCATTTCCAGCTAGGCGAACGCTGCCGCCTGCGAGTGCTCCGCCTTCGGAGGCAGGCAGGTTGGTCGAGGTCATGCCAGCGGCAAGGCCCTGGCCCGCACCTACTGTGAAGCTGCCTTCGTAGCTCAGCAACTGCACCACGGTTCCTGTCGCGGTGTTCACGAGGGCAAAGCCGTCGCTGCCGCCGTTCTGGAGGCCGTCGGCGGCAAAGGTGACCGCAAACGTGCCGTAGCCGTTGCTTTGGTTGGGGATCGTGCCGCTGAGGACGGTCGTCTGCGCAGGGGTGGTGTAGAACACCGCGGTTGCGGGATTGCTGCCGTTGTAGCGCACGATGGCATAGTTCGCGAGGTTGATCCCCGCGGTTCCGGCCAACTCGATGAACTCGCCGGTGTCGCCGCCAGCGTTGTCGTAGTGGACCTCATTCACCCAGACCGATGGCGCTGGGGCAATCGGACTCACATTGGCGCAGGTGAACGCGTTTGGCGCCACGCTGAGCGTCGCGATGCCGCAGTTGTCGGTCGAGCCATTGTTCACAGCAGCAGCCGAGACGCTCACGCTGCCGGTGGCCGAGAGGCTCACGGTCAGATTCTGGCAAAAGGCCACTGGCGCGGTGGCGTCGGTCACGGTCACTGCGAAGGTGCAGGCGGCGGTGTTGCCCGAGGCATCGGTCGCGGTTGCGGTCACGCTGGTCGTGCCCAATGCAAAGGTGCTGCCGCTGGCTGGCACATAGGCGATGCCGCTCAACGCACAGTTGTCGGTCGCGGTCGCGCTGTAGGTCACCGCTGCGCTGCATGCACTTGCGCTGGCATTCACGCTGATCGTGGCCGGGCAGGTGATGGCGGGCGCTTGCAAGTCTAGCACGGTGATGGTTGCAGTGCACGAGGTGCTTAACTGCCCATCATTCACCGTGAGGATCACTGGCGTTACGCCGATCCCATAAGGTGCTGCTGGTGAAACACTGTAGGTAAGCGGATCACCATTGGGGTCGGATGAACCATTGTCGAACTGCGTGGCATTCGTTGTGCCTTGACAGGCTGCATCGGCAGTGACTGTGAGGTTTTGGCAGATGGCTGCTGGAGCTTGGTTGCAAGCCGTGCCGAGCACTGTGACGAGTGCAGTACATGTGCTGCTATTGCCGCTCAAGTCGGTGATTGTCACGACGACAGGGACTACCTGGCCCGCCTGGGAGCAATCGAATGTCGATGGGCTTACAGTGCCGTTTGCGATGCCACAATTGTCACTGGATGTCGAAACATCGGCCACAGAGATGGTTGTCGTAGCACCAGTGACGGGGGATACTTGGAAGGCCTGGCAATTGACCACTGGAGGGGTGAGGTCAGCATTGGTGCCGACAGTCGCGGTTGCAGTTGTGGTGCAACCATTGACCGAGGTAATGGTGACATTGTAGCTACCACTGGGGAGACCTGTCAAGTCCTCGGTGGTAGCGCCGTTGCTCCAGAGGTAGGTATAAGGTGCGTTTGCGCCGCTCACAGTGAGATTGATGGCACCGTCGGCACCGCTCGCACAGCTCACATTGGTGACTGCGGTGGTGGCGACTGGCTGGCCAAACACAGTGACGGAAACTGGGCCTGCCGTGGCTGTACAGCCATTGGGTGCAGTGAGGGTGACGCCATAGTTGCCGGTTGTGCCGACGCTGATGAATTGTGTGGTGGCACCAGTGCTCCATAGGTAGCTGCTGGCTGTGCCAGCGACCAAATTCACGCTACCACCTGCACAGAAGGCCGTTGGGCCTACATTGGTGATGGTGGCTACGCCACCCTGGCCGACCAAAATGATATCGTCCAGACGATATTGGTTCACGGTAGCATTGGTATTTGTAAAGCGGATGCGCAGGTTGGGCACGGCAGGAATCGTACCTGTGACGGTTACACCATACCAGATTGCGGTGCCCTGGCCAGTTGGCAAGGGGGCAAGCGTCAATGGGCTGTAAGTGATGCCATCTGCGCTGACCTCGATCTGCATATCGCTGCCATTGGAAGCAGATTGCAATTTAAAGATCCCAAAAGCGAGGCTGAGGTTGCTGAAGCCGCTGGAATTGATGCCAGCAATCTCAAACGTCTTGGCCCCCGCCGGAGCAGCATTGACGAAACTCAAGAAAACGTTGGCGAGGCCGGAAGCACCTGTATAGCCCGATGATGGGCTCGCATTGCGGATATCTCCCGTACCTGTCATGGTATAGGGATCGTTGTCAAAATTGTTGAGGCTTTCGTGGGTAGCAATTGGGGTGGTTGCCAATACATTCCCAATGCGCTCGGCAAAGACTTGATTGATGCCACCAAACTGGTTCACTTGCACGATGAAGCTGCAAGCCGCGTTCCTGCCACTGCCATCGGTGGCAAGATAACTCACGAGATTGGAGCCGACTGGGAAGTTGCTGCCCGAGGGCAGTCCACCGCTTTGGACGACGGTCACGGTACCGCAGTTGTCGGTAGCGGTTGCATTGGCAAAGGTGACGACGGCACCTGTCGCGCCTTGTAGGGCGCAAACTGTGATCGCGCTTGGGCAGGTGATCACGGGATTGGTGAGGTCGGTGGTCGTGCCCACCGTGGCAGTCGCTGTCGCGGTGCAACCTACAGAAGTCGCGGTGACGGAGTATGTGCCAGCTGGCACGTTGGTGAGGTCTTGTGTGGTCTGGCCATTGCTCCAGAGGTAGGTGACAGGGCCACCTGCACCAGCGATGGCGAGATCGACGGCGCCGGTCGAACTGCCTGGGCAGCTCGCTGGGGTCGTGCTCGCGACGGTCGCAGAGAGATTACAGCAGGCCCCGACGATCACCGTGATGACCTCCGTCGTGGTTGCAGCGGGTATGCCGTTGTCGGTTGCGGTGAGTGTGATGGTGTGTGTGCCAGTATTGCAGGCGCCACCGACGATGGTGATGTTGGTGGTAGAGGTAGATCCATTGGTGGTGGTCACGGTCGTATTGCACAAGCCGCCTGTATTTACGACGGTGGTCACGGTCTGATTGACCTCAGGTGCAATGAAGGTCACCGGGAAAGTGAAGGTCTGCCCGCAGGCGAGGTTCACCGTATTGTTTGAAGGAATGGTGCTGGTTGCAGGCGGAATATTGCCCGAATTGCTCACATTGAAGCAGGAGCATTGATCATCGAGGTAGCTAATGCCGTCATCTGCGCCACCAGGGCCGTCATAGATGCTGCTGTTGATGCTAAACCTGCCTGTCTGGATGAAATCAATGCCGTTGCCTTGGTTTACTCCGACGGTAGCTGCGACGCCACCAAACCCACCGATCCCGCCAGATGCATCGCCCGTGGTCCATTGCATGTCGCCGTAATGGAAGCATACGTTTTGCCCAAGGCCTATCAAGGGATCATTGTTGGTGCCGATGATGCACTGAAAGGTATTGAGTTTATCGATGTGCTGGCTAAAGTAGCCCACGCCATCCCAGGTCACAATCATATTGGTGGGATTGACCTTATAATAGATGAGACCGCCTGTGGTGGTCTCGACATCTGACCAAAATGGCGCCACCATGGGTTCATTGAACGGAAAACCTGAGGCGGTAAAAACGCTGAAAGGGCCATTGAAGGTCAGGTTGCCATTGGTATTGATCCATACTTGCGTATAGTTGGCCCCATAGAGACTGAAGGTAAAAGGCAATGCAATAGGCCCGAAGGAGCCGTCGTCATTGCGGGGGATGGAGGTAAATGATGCATCCACGGGCACAAAACAACTCGGCAACAGTGCAAGGGGATTACTGCCGCCACCGCCGATACGGCTCGCTGTGTTGATCAGTTGATCTGAGAGGCTACCTGGTGTGAGCAGGGTTCCTTGCCGATTTTGCATGGCGGCCCGCTTCTGCTGGTCATACTGGGGATTGATCACCGAAGGATTGGTGACCACCGGGTGTGAGACCCGCTGCCCATGGACCAACTGTGGCGTTCCCAGCCACGCTAGCACCGTCCCAGCCATACAGGCGAGCAAAGTGCGTGTAAAAGTGTCTAGTTTCACGGTTGATAATTTTAGTTGATAATTTTTTTTCGAAAAAGAACTTGGGTAATGTGACAAACCTTGACTCAGCGTCGCGACCTCATACAAGTTTTGTTTACATCAATTCCACCATTCGGAAAAAATCCGATGCGATTGCTTGGACTGCGCTATCGTGCAGTACTCAGCTGTAGCATATTCGCTGTAGATTATGACCTACAATTTGGGTGAAGGTACTTCGTGGGTTTTTGAATAAAAAGTGGGTTGGCGACAGTTCACCATGAATTCTTATTGAATGGAATCGGAGAGACGACTGGCCAGCGTCAAATGTGGACAAGCTGATACGATGGTGGATATTATGGGATAGCCATACGACACCGCCCAAATCGGCTCATCCCAAACTTGAACATTCTTTAACATCACATTCACAGTGCTCAAGGAGTTGCTTCCCACCTTTGTGGCGTCCTTCAAAAATGGATTGTGATCCCCTCTGTAAAGCCAATTATAATGTCTCTATGAAGCAATGCTACTCCATATTATGCCTGCTCCTATTTGTTTCGATTGCCGTCAAGGCTCAAACTGTCTTGCAACCTGGAGATGCAGCCATCGTTTCCTTTAATATGGACGGCAATGATGAATGGTCATTCGTCACCTTCGTCGATTTGGCACCTGGAACAAGCTTGATTTTCACTGACAATGGGTTTGAGCGCAATGCTGCGTCGGGTGCCAATACTTGGGGCAATACCGAAGAGGTGATCCAACTCACGACGACAGCCCTCATCTCAGCGGGAACGATTGTGTCCTACAGCCCTGCAAATCCAGCACCCTATACAATCCCCAATACATTTACGCACACCTCCATTGCTTCGAGTTCGGCAGTGCCGCCACAGTTGATGAACCAGATGAACGCCTCTGGCGATGGCATCTTTATTTTGCAGGGGACCTGGACCAATGGCACATCGGGGAGCCACAATGCGACCTTCAGCGGCAGCTATGTATGGGGATTCAATGGGAAACCATGGTACACGAGCGCTGCCCCCATCAATTCGACATCTGAATCACGGCTGCCAGCACAACTTGCTTGCGCCAACACCGGTTTTACCCATTTCGATAATTTTTCCTACATGGCCTCGGCTGTGTACGCGGGCAGTATTGGAACGTTGACTTCCAATATCATCAACTTCGCGAATTGGAACCGTGATGATGCCATCACTTATCCCGCCCCCGCTGGCCCATTTGTGATCACTGCAGGCCCGACGACAGCTACTTGGACGGGCTTGGTGAATACCGATTGGTTCAATTGCGGCAACTGGGACACCTACAAGGTCCCCAATGCCGTTACCAACGTTCTTTTTCCCTCCAACAACGTCGGCAACCGCGACATCGTCTTGGCTGCGAGCACACATGCGCAATGCCGCAATCTCACGATCACAGGCCCCACACAGCGGCAGATCAAAGGCGAAGGAAATGCAAGTAAAGTACTGTCCATCTTTGGAAACCTCGACATCAACTCGCAAGACGCGCTCGACTTTAGCGACGGTGCTGCAGCTACGGCAGATGGTACGATCAACATCTATGGCAATTGGACCAACGCCAACGAGACCTGGTTCAAAGATGGCAATAGCACAGTGAATTTTGTGGGCACGACCGATCAAACGATTAGTTGCTTGGTGGGTGGCCAAGAAATCTACTACAATATGGTTATGAACAAACCCAGTGGGCGTATCATCTTGTCTCAAAATATTGCAGTTGGTGGCGACCCCAGTGACCCGATTACAGACCGCAATGGCATCCTCACACTCACGAACGGCCTCGTGGAAACGGGCATTTATCGCCTGTATGTAAGCAATCGCGCAGCAACAGCGATTGTAGGGCACAGCACAGCCGCATACATCAACGGTAACTTGCGCAGAGAGATCAATGGCGCAGGCACCAATGCCTACGATTTTCCGGTCGGCACGGCGGCGTTTTACGAATTGGCCACCGTCACGACGAGCAATCCCACTGGGTTCACGCTGCTGGACGCCGTTTTTCTCACCAGCTATTCCGCATCTACCCTAAATGTCACCGAGACCGCAGTCCTCTACACCACCGCACTGGACTACGGCATTTGGAACATCGCTCCTGCGACAGGCAGCATGACAGGCGGCAGCTACAACATGACCCTCGCACAACGCGGCTATACCAATGGCGGCGCACCCAACTATATTGTGGTCAAGCGCAATGGTGTGACGCCGTGGATCAATGAAGGTACCGCCGGAGTTTTTTCAGAGGTTGTTGGGATCATCACTTGTACACGCACTGGCCTCACCAGCTTCTCGCAATTTGCGATCGTGTTGCCTACGGGGCCATTTCCTGTCCTCCTCTCCACTTTTGGTGGTGATTGGATCGATGCTGGCACAGCACAACTGGATTGGGCCTCGCTTAGTGAGGTCAACTTGGACTCCTATCGCTTGGACAGGTCTGCCAATGGCACTGCGTTTGTGCCTGTGGTGACCATGCCTGCAAAAGGCGAGGCACAAGGGGGTGCCGACTACCGCTACCAAGATATAGGTCTGCTGCCTGGAACCTACATCTATCGTTTGCACAGCCTCGATTTGGACGGCACAGAGCGCGACCTCGGCCAAGTCCTGCTATCGACTTCAGCGAAGCAAGATTTGTCCATCAAGGCATATCCCAATCCAGCGAACGAGCGCATGCAGCTCGACATCAGGCCAGCAGATCAATTGGTGGAATTCGCGCTTACAGATATCACTGGCAAAGTCTTGCTGCAAGGCCGCAGTTCGGGTGCAGTACTGAGCGCCCAGTATTCCGATGTCTTCATTCACTTGCCCAAGGGCGCATACCTGCTGTGGATCAATGCCGGCACCACTTCCTATTCCGTTAAAGTAGTTAAGTTTTGAAAATTCTACGCTATCTATTGCTCATTTCTCGGGGTGCCGGCGATCCTTGCGGGTTTGCCAACCAAGCGCGTGCATACATCGACGAAGAATATCCATTCAGAAAACTTGGTCATGATGGTGGAGAGCGTCCTAAGAATTCATGCCTCTGTCAGCAGAGGTTGCGCAAGGTGTAAAATTTCAGACCAAGGCCCGTTCACTATCTTCATCGCCGTGGGCCCACCGGTCGTGATGTCAAACGATTGAGAGGATAGCCGATGTGACCAGCCTCATTGCTGAATGTGACATCGGCCGTAACTCGCAATGAGTTGCGTTGCGCTGGACGAAGCGCTGATCCTAAAGGACTTGCAATTGTCACAATCGCTCCGTCATTGTTTGGCGGGGCGATTGTGTTTTGAAAGGGAGATGTGATTGCGGGATCGTTTGGACCATGTATCTTTTACACCGGGATGCTCCTTGCCACTCAAAAATGATAAAAATGTCGTTTGTTGATCGGACGACCTATTTTACCGTCCAGAACTCCGACCGCGACAGGAGCCGACCTCCCTGGCAGGTCGGGTTCGACGTCGGTTCGCAAAATCGGCTCCTTGCGGTTTTGTATGATGAGTCTTGAGCAAATACTGGTCAAGTTCCCGATCGCCATTTATATGTTACGTTCTATGAGATTCACAGCGTGTGATCACGGGCGAGGCCGAATCTATGATCAAAATGCGCGTTCGTCGGCCCACAGCGTTGTTGTGGGGTGGGCCAACGAACAGGTGCCAAATTGATCGTACATCCGATCACGGGGCCTATGGATCAACGATTTCGTAATTTTCTCGGCTGTGATTTCATGCAAGCTTTACCCAATCGCAATTCTTTGGCCACATCTTATGCTGTACTTGGAGGTGCATTAAGGCAAAATTGGATTTGATCATTGGTCTGCGTTTCCAAAACAGGTATTTTACGATCGCTTGGGCGATGGTGGCTGCATTCCTCAGCTATTCTGCCATGTATGCCTACCGCAAGCCATTGTCTGCTGCGACATTTGAGGGATTGATGCTTTGGGGCATCCACTACAAGGTGATCCTGGTCGTGTCACAGGTCCTCGGCTACCTCACAGCAAAATTCATCGGGATCAAATTCATCTCGGAACTCAGACCTCAAGGCCGTGGATGGCGGTTGCTGGCATTGATCGGCATCGCCCAATTGGCGCTGTTGCTGTTTGCGATCACCCCATTTCCCTACAATTTTGTTTGGCTCTTTTTCAATGGACTACCCTTGGGCATGATTTGGGGGATCGTCTTCACATATATTGAGGGGCGCAAGGCCACTGATATGCTGGCGACCTTCCTGAGCATTAGCTTTATTGTGAGTTCCGGCTTGGTCAAATCGATCGGTCGGCAGTTCATCGAAGTGGTGGGTTTTTCAGAGTTTTGGATGCCTTTTGCGGTCGGTTGCACCTTTGTGCCGTTGGTTGCGTTGAGTACGTGGATGCTGGAAAAAGTACCACCCCCCACGCAAGAAGATCAGCAAGTGCGCAGCCCACGCATGCCGCTCGATGGGCCCAAGCGCAGGAAACTATTCTCGGCGTATGCCGTCGGATTGGTTGCGGTGTTGTTGGTGAATATGTTTATGACCATCGGCCGCGATATCAAGGACAATTTCCTGGTGGAGATCTTTCGCAGTATCGGCCTCGATACCCATGTGAGTGTGTACACGCAAACCGAGACGCTCGTCGGTCTCATCGTCTTGGCGCTCTTGTCATTGATGGTTTTTGTACAGAAAAACAAGCAGGCATTTTTCTTGATCCATTTCATCATGATGTTTGGCTTTGGAGCCATGCTTTGGGCGACCTGGCAATTGGCCGAAGGTGGCCACAATCCCTTGCTCCTCATGGTGGTGCATGGTGTGGGACTTTACACGGCCTACATTGTCTTTCAAAGCGTTTATTTTGAGCGCTTTATCGCAACCTTCAAGGTCTCTGGCAATGTCGGGTACTTGATCTACCTCTCTGATTTTGTCGGATACCTTGCGAGTTGCATCGTACTCATTTCCAAGGACGTACTTGGTTTTTCCACAGCATGGAATCAATTTTTCATACAGCTGAGTTATACAGTCGGCATTTTGGGTATTGCGATGGTTGTGATCGCCGTGGCGTTTTTTTCAAGGAGAATTTATAGAATTGAACAATGAAGGAAAATCAATTTGACCTGTTGATTGTCGGCGGCGGAGCCTTGGGCACCTTTCATGCCTACCATGCCTTGGCAAGGGGCTTGAAAGTCGCGCTGCTGGAGCGCAATCAACGGCCCTTGTCGGCAACGGTTCGAAATTTTGGGCAAATCGTCCCTTCGGGCATGGATGCCACCTGGCAGCAATATGGCCGCAAGAGCTTGGAGATTTACAAGACCTTGCAATCGAAAGCTGAGATGAGTGTGCGGGCCCACGGCAGCATCTATTTCGCATCTGACGCAGCAGAAATGCAATTGATCGAGGAGCTGTCTGTGATCAATCAAAGTCAAGATTATGCTTCGCAGTTGCTCACCCAAAAGGAGTGCTATGCGCGATACCCCAGCCTGCATCCGCAATATTGCAAAGGTGGCTTGTTTTTTCCAGACGAAGTCTCGGTGAATCCACGCATACTGATCCACCGCGTGCGTCAATACTTGTTGGAAGACCCGCATTTTTTCTATTTCCCAAACACGCTCGTGCGGGAAATCGACAGCGTAGGTTCACAATGTATCGCCACCGACTTGCGTGGACAATCCTATACCGCCGAGCAGATATTTGTCTGCTCAGGCAGCGAGTTTGAGTGGCTCTATCCACACCTGTTTATGACCAGCGACATAGAGTTGGTCAAGTTGCAAATGCTGCGGCTCAAGCCGCAACAGCATGTGCGCATCCCTGGCAATATCTTGACAGGGCTATCGATACGCCGTTACGAGAGTTTTAGCGAATGTCCGTCCTATGCCGAAATTCGCGCAGGCGAGGATGGCGATGCCTATTGGAAAAAATGGGGGGTACATATTCTTTTCAAACAAGAAGACGATGGCAGCATCATTCTTGGTGATTCACATGAATATGCAGATATCCAGGAAAAAGACAACATCGACTTTTACCTGCGTGACGAGGTGACGCAATATTTTATCGAAGAGGGCGCCAAAATCATGAATTTGGAGCATTGGAAGATTGATGATCAGTGGTTGGGGGTTTATGCACAATGCAAAACAAAAGATATCTACCAACATACCGTCGATGACAAGGTGCATATCGTCACTGGTATCGGCGGCAAGGGCATGACAGGTAGCCCAGGATTTTCTCACGCAAATATTGAAAAACGCTATGGAAATGCTTAAAATGATCGTTTTTGATATGGCTGGCACGACCGTCGATGAGAAAAATGTCGTGTACAAAACACTTTGCTACGCGATCAATGCCGAGGGATTTGCGGTTTCTTTTGAAAGCGTCTTGGCGATCGGTGCGGGCAAGGAAAAAAAGCAAGCCATTGCCGACATCTTGGACGGTGAGGTAGCCAATGCCGACGTGATCGATGGGATTTACGCGCGGTTCCAAGAGATGCTGGAAGCGGCTTATAAAACCCTAGCGGTGCAACCGCAAGAAGGTGCCATCCCCATTTTTCATTATTTGCGTAGAAAAGACATCAAGGTTGTCCTCAATACTGGCTATGACCAACGCACTGCCAATCAGTTAATCAACAAACTCGGTTGGCAATTGGGCGTCGATTTTGATTGGTTGATCACGGCTAGCCAAGTCGCCGATTCGCGCCCGGCGCCAGATATGATACAGTTGGCGCAGGCGCATTTCAGAATTCATGATGCGAAACAAATCGCCAAAATCGGCGATTCGACCATCGACATTGAGGAGGGCCGCAATGCGGGCTGTGGTTTGGTGCTCGGCATCACGACAGGGGCTCACACACGTAGCCAATTGGATGCTGCCGAGCCCGATGGCATTCTCAACAGCCTCTGGGAATTGCGGGAATGGGTTTAAAGGTGCTACACGCGATAGCGGCGATGCTTGGGTGCGCCTTTTGGGTTTGCAGATTGCGCATTTGTCCTGGCGATCATTGTGCCATTCTATCCTTCAAATAAGGATGCCTCAGTGGCCACAAACTTCGATGAAAAACCTTTGCCAGCGTGTGATTGAAACGGAAGCGTAAAGGTAACCGTGGTGCCCTTCCCTAGCACGCTTTGGACGGTGAGCTGGCCACCATGGCGCGCTACAAAGTCGCGGCATAACATGAGGCCAAAGCCTGTCCCCTTCTCCTTTTGTGTCCCTGTCGTACTCAGGTGTTCGCCATGCACCAAGATGCGATCGATTTGCGCTGCTGCCATCCCAACACCCTGATCTTGAACATGTATGCCGATCATCTCGGCTGCTACCATTGCGGCATGCACACGTACCTGACCACCTGCATGGCTAAATTTGATCGCATTGGTGATGAGGTTGCGCAGGGTAAAGTCTAGCATCTCAGAGTCCGCAAATACTTGACCAACGGCCAAAGTCCCAAGGACAATGGTCACCGATTTTTTGGAAGCCGTTTCGGTATAAAGCTCCATGCACCTTGCTACAGATTCCTCCACGTGTATCCATTTGGGTTCATAGGCCAATTCCCCGCTGTGAAAGAGCGACCACCGCAATAGATTTTCCATCATTTCGCCGAGCCGCTGCACGCTTTGCAGCATCTGTCCAGCAAATTTCACGGTCATCGACGGTGTAATTTGTGTGGCATCTTCGAGGATGATTTCCAAGTAAGCCGCCATCCCATTGACAGGTGCGCGGAGGTCGTGGGAGATGATGCTGTGAATTTTTTCGCGTACGCGAAGGAGTGCAGCCTGTTTTTCCTGCGTTTGCTTGAGGGCTTTGTTCAGCGCCGTGAGGTCTGTATTTCTAGCCGCGAGGGCCTCTCCTTGCTTTGTGATCTCAGACAATTGCTGCCTGATCTGCAGCACCATCGCATTCACATCGGCACCCAAGTCGCTGAGTTCATGCTGTCCATGGATGCGCAGCTGTGGGCCACCTGCTTTGAATTGCCCTTCGATTTCGTTGTGGATGAAATGAGTGAGCTGCCGCAAGGGCCTGATAATCTGCTTGGAGAAGTAGAGTGAAAATAGCAATGTGAGTAGCACGGCAGTTACTGCCAAGGCCAAAAATACCCTTTGGTACCGATCTCCCTTTTCCAGTGCTTCTTGGAGCAAAATCTCGTTCAAGTCAGCTACCTGCTTGCTCAAATCTGTACTCATTGCTGCCATCTGAGGCCGTAGGCCTCCCTCCCCAATGAGTCCTAGTTGCAACTCTAGCGACACCAATGCTTCAAACTGTGAGAGATAACGTTGCAAGAGCGCAGCTTCCTCGATGCGCCGGCCGGTGACTGCGGCGTCCATCAGCCGCCGCCCGAGCAGACCCGCATCTTCGAAATAACTGAGGTCACGCCGCAGCAAATAGTCTTTTTCGTGACGCCGCAATTGCAATAGGTCTATGCGTGCCAATTGCGATGACTGCTCCAGCGAATGGGCTGCAGCGCGCATTTCCCCTAAAATTCCATAGTTGAGAAAGCCACGTTGCCGCATCTTCGCAGCATACGCAGACATACTGACTTGCATTTGGGAAGCCTTCTCGACCATCCGATCAATACGCCGACGCATGATGTCGCCTTGCGCGTCGGGCATCACGATGGGTAAGGCGGCCTTCAATTGGTGCAATGTGACTACCATACTGGCATAACTGACCTCATATTGGATCAAGGAGGTGTCTTTTCCGGATACAAAAAAGTCCTTTTGGAGCACACTGATGCTGTTGAATTCCGCCTCCGCCTTTTGCATCCTTACGATTTCCAAGGTTACTTTTTCAGATAGACTGCGCAAGCGACTCAGTTGTGCCGATTGTTTTTGATACCAATATCCTATGGTCGCGATGCTGAGCGTCGTGAGACTCACGAGCAGAAAGCCGAGCAAAATGCGCACACGCAAACTATGGATGCTATTTTTCACAAACCACCTTCTCAAAACGAGCATTCTTTTTCGTTTCACAACCATCTCCAAATTTACCTAGTTACCAATCGCATATATCGCTTACAAACAAGAAGTTATCATCAACACTTGCTCAATAAATTGGAAACGAGGTGACTCGTTTGGGCAATACTTCGGTCCCTCCCTGCGATCCAAAAGACAGGCATGTAGAAGGCTGTGATGGGGGATGCCGAGGCGATGGCGCAGCAAATGGAACAGCAAGCCTGTGCTACAAAAAATACAATCGCCACCTTGGTGGAGGCGGCGACTGTGTACACCCAAAAACAAACTGATTGCGAAATTCTTATTCCGACCAATAGACCAATTGCACGATCACTTCGCCATTGGTATTGATCATAGAGGGGTTCAAGGTGACGATGTTGCTGCTAGCACCATCGAAGTAGCCGTTGTAGGCACTGAATTCATAAGTGCCTGCTGGCAGTGCCTCAAAGACCAAGCCGTCTTGGCTGGTGGGCCAAAAAGCAAGTTGCGTGGCCTGATCGATGGCATAATATCCTTGCAAGCCATTGGAACCTAATACCGGCTGCCCGTTGCTGGTCACCAACGTGATGCGCACATTGTACACCTGCGCGATCAGTTTCTGGGCACCTGCACTGTTGATGATGTCTGCTGCGATCAAGATTTGCTCGCCGAGGGCATTGCGGGTGGCGATATTGGCTTGCTGTGCTGCCTGACGGTTGTTTTGACCGATTGCGGTAGCGAGCGCTTGGCTCTGGGTGCGCACGATGCCTGCACGCAGATCGATCGCAGCGGCCCATGCGATCAAGTCGCTGATGTCGATGGCGCTGTTTTTGAGCAGGGCGCTGTTGGACTTGGCGACGATCACGTCGGTGGCATTTTCCACGATCGTCATATTGGCGTTCATCACAGCCAAATAACCATTGACGTTGGGATTAGGATTATTGAACTGGAAGTAGTCCAATGCCAGGGAACGCAGGTTGTCACGCGTGGTACGCGCCGCTGTGCGGGCGTCGCGCGCGGCCAAGATTACTTGGTCGAGGTCTTGGATGAATGTGGTGGACTGCGCCTGACTTACACCGGCAATGCTCAAAAAGCACAAAAGCGTAAAGATTACCTTTTTCATACAGAAGAAATTTGATGTGAAACATGCCAAGTCCTTCGCGAACCTGACATGGCAAAACTACATGGCACCCAAGGCACGCGCCTGAAGCAAAGGTTAAGCTTAGGTCGTCTCTGTTTGAAAAATCGAGGGCCAATGTTGCAAAGCCACGACTACACCGCCGCATCCTGCAACTGATTGCCCTTCCCATCACTCGGCAAGCAAATGGGCGATGCAGCTCTCGAAGCCGCCTCGCCCATTCTTTAAACGTTCAAATGCCTCCTTGCCTCAACCCAGTCCTGCCAGGCTCTCCCTGAGGAGGCGCAAGGTGGCTTCGGCATCTGCCTTTTTCTTGAGTTCAGACTCTACGACTGCTGCGGCAGCGTTGGCCATGAATTTCTCGTTGCCGAGTTTTTTCTCGATGCTCACAAGGAAACCCTCGTTGTAGGCGATGTCTTTGAGCAGTTTGGCTTTCTCGGCCTCGATGTCGATGTCGCCGAGGGGGATGTAAAACTCGGTGGTGAGTACCCGCAAGCTACCTGTGCCTGCTGGCCCTTTATCGACAAACTGCATGGAGCGCAAGCCCAGAAAACGCTCGAGCACCGGCAGATTGGCTTTGAAGATCTCGGGTGACTGCGTATTCACGTAGAGATCGATCGGCTCTTTGTTGGAGATGCCCTTTTCAGCCTTGAAGGCACGCACTGCAGTCACGGTATCCTTGACCAATTCAAACGCCGTCAATGCCTCAAAATCATCCCCTACGACGATGGGCTCGGGAATGAGGGTCATCATGATGCTCTCGCCTTCCTTGCGCGGGCGCAAGCTCTGCCAGATCTCCTCGGTGATGAAGGGAACGAATGGGTGCGCCAACTGCAACAAGGACTCGAATAGTTGAACGACCTGCTCGCGGGCAGCTTCACCTATGGCTTCGTCACGGTTGGGCTTCATCATCTCTAGGAACCAACCGCAGAATTCGTCCCAGATCGTGCGACGGATGGTAGCCAGCGCATCTGAGATGCGGAATTTCTCGAAGTGGTCTGCAAGCTCGGCGGCTGTGGCGCTCAAGCGGCGTTTCATCCAATTGATCGCGACCTTTTCCAAGGGCGTGAGCGGCTTGCCAGCCTCAGGCACCCAGCCTTCGACCAGGTTGGACGCGTTCCAGATCTTGTTGCGGAAATTGCGGCCCTGCTCACACAACTTGCTCTCCAATTCTTTTTTGGTGAGGTCGATGGGTGTGTCAAACGTGAGGTCCCCCCCCGCAGGCGAGCTGGTCAAGACGCCGAAACGCACGCCGTCGGCACCGTACAAGGCCATGAGATCCAAGGGATCGGGCGAGTTGCCCAGCATCTTGCTCATCTTGCGGCCAAGGGCATCGCGGATCAAGCCTGTGAGATAGACATTTTTGAACGGCTCCTTGCCCTCATATTCATAGCCTGCGATGATCATGCGCGCCACCCAGAAAAAGAGGATGTCGGGTCCGGTCACGAGGTCATTGGTCGGATAATAATAGGCGGCCTCGGCGTTGCCGGGCTCGGTGAGGCTTTTGAAGACTTGAAATGGCCACAACCAAGAGCTGAACCAAGTGTCGAGCACGTCGGCATCTTGGCGCAGGTCTTCGAGCTTGAGGTCGAGGCCCGTCTTGGCGCGTGCCTTCTCCAAGGCGATTTCGGGGGTCACGCCCACAAAAAATTGCCGTTGGTGCTCGGGCAGCTCATTTTCGCTGTTGAGGTAGAATGCTGGAATCTGCTGTCCCCACCAGAGTTGGCGGGAGATGCACCAGTCCTTCACATTCTCCATCCAGTGACGGTAGGTGTTTTTGAACTTGGCCGGGATCAGGTTCACGGTATCGTCCATCACAGCGGTGAGCGCTGGCTTGGAGATTTCCTTCATATTCACCCACCACTGCAACGAGAGGCGTGGCTCGATCACGGCATCTGTGCGCTCGCTGTGCCCGACGGTATTTTTGTAATCCTCGATCTTCACAATATGGCCCGCAGCCTCCAAGTCTTTGGAGATCTTTTTGCGCACGACAAAGCGGTCCTCGCCGATGTACAATTGGGCGGCCTCGCTCATCGTGCCATTGGGATTGAGGACGTCGATCGTCTCCAAGTTGTGGCGCTTGCCGATCTCGTAGTCGTTCACGTCATGGGCAGGGGTCACCTTGAGGCAACCCGTCCCAAACTCCATATCGACATAGTCATCAGCGATGATAGGGATGGCGCGGTTGATGAGTGGCACGATCACTTTTTTGCCCACCAAGTGCATGAAACGCATGTCTTTGGGATTGACCGAGATGGCAGTGTCGCCCAAAATGGTCTCGGGGCGTGTGGTGGCGATGGTCACATATTCCTTGCTTGTGCCCTCGACTTTGTAGCGCACATAATAGAGCTTGCCTTGCTGCTCCTTGTGGATCACTTCCTCGTCGCTGAGGGCGGTGAGCCCGCTCGGATCCCAGTTGACCATGCGCAGCTCGCGGTAGATGTAGCCTTTTTCATAGAGGTCACAAAACACCATGATCACTGCGCGGTAGTAGTCATCGTCCATGGTGAAACGGGTGCGTTCCCAATCACAGCTTGCGCCTAGCTTGCGCAGCTGATCGAGAATGATGCCGCCATATTTGTCTTTCCATGCAAAGGCATGTTTGAGAAACTCGTCGCGGGTAAGGTCTGACTTCTTGATGCCTTGGTCGCGTAGCAGGCGCACGACCTTGGCCTCGGTTGCAATCGAGGCGTGGTCTGTGCCCGGCACCCAGCATGCATTGTAGCCCTCCATGCGCTTGCGGCGAATGAGGATGTCTTGAATGGTATTGTTGAGCATGTGGCCCATGTGCAACATACCCGTGACGTTGGGCGGGGGAATGACGATGGTATAAGGTTCGCGCTCATCGGGGACCGAGCGGAAAAAGCCGCTTGTTTCCCAGTATTGATACCATTTTTCCTCGCGCTCGGCGGCATTGTACGTCTTTGCGATACTCATTGCAGGGGCCCGTTTTTGGGTGTGCAAAGATAGGTAGGAATTGGTAAATAGCCATCGGGAGATGGCAGACTTTCCGAGAAAAGGCCGTCTGAGGCCAATGACACCCCCAAGGGCTTCCAAGGACCACATTTTGCCGATGGGCATGCAAACGATCGCTGCGACTGTAACCAATGGGATCGCGTGCATCAGGCTACTGCGGGAGGGTTTTGCTGATCGCGTGCGTCTTGCAGCCTTGGCATTGTACTTCCGCTGTAATTTTAAACAATAATATAGTTACTCACAGGCAATAGGTGTAAGTTTTTTTGACTATATTCAATCCAATTTTGTATTGGATAAAATGTGTATTCCTTGGTAGTTAATCAACAGGTCATGAAGAGTATTTTGATCCTCCATTCACCTCAAGAACCTCATCACGGTTCATTTGAGCTAGATTTTGCTAGGTTCCCAAATGCGGTACAGTGCTGGGCGGCCGAAAATAGAAAAGAGGCCGTGGAATTCATTCGGCGGTTTCGACCCTCGATCGTGGTTCTCTATTTGGATACGCACACTGGTTTGGATTTTGGGGTGTTTGAACAAACTCAAGCGCTGGCCTATCAGAAAATAATCGTTTGCAATACAGCTGATTGTGGCCTCAAACGCATTCGATACGACATCGACGATTGCCTCTTGAAACCCGTTGGAAAAATGGAACTAGAGGGCGCGCTTGAGAAGTTACTTTTTCGCACAAAAAAGTACAAAATACAACAACTCTACAATCAGCGCACCTCCAACAACTTGGCCACGCTCACGACAGCTTTTGTGCCGAGCACCACAGGACCTATCGTGATCGAGCTCAAGGATTTGGTGCGCATCGAGGACCAAGGCGACCTGCGCGCATTGTGCCTACGCGATGGCGTAGTGGCACAAACGCACTGGAGCTTCAAGCGATTGGTCTCGCTCGTGGCGGGCAATAGTTTTGTGCGTGTAGCTACCGACCAAGCCATCAACTGCAAACACATAGTTGATTGCCAGACCATAGGCGATCGGCTACATGTGGTGATGTATGATGGTCATGCTTTGCGCATCCCCAATGCCGTCGAGCCGCACATACACCGGAAAATGAAGCACTCAGACCGCGCCTAACGGCAATCACGGCATCTATCATCGGGTGAAATAGCGCAAACTCCAAGGAGGAGATTTGCCCTTGTAGGGCCTTTGGAATGCATTTCTTGGGGCATAGCCCCCAAATCGCAAACATTCTCATCCTTGGGATCCCCAAGCCATTAAATTTTGGCACAGTATTTGGATTGCTTGTAATGTAGTTATAAGCGTTCTTTCCTTGGAATTGTTCTCCTTAGCAGGAATGCCCCAAACCCCAGGTTTGGGGCTTTTTTTTGACCGATGCCGAGACAAAATGGTATGCGACGAGATCAACCACCAAGCAGTGGTCGATCAATCAAGCTCGATGGCCCAGGCCATGATCTTGCGATCATCGCTGCAAGAAAGTAGCACATCCGCTACCCACAAAAGGCGATTCACTCCGTTCCAGTGGCATTGGTTTTTTTCAAAATTGATCACCTTCAGCAATTCGATTGTTTGTGGATCCCAAACCTTGATGCTCTTGTCCATGCTGCCACTGTAAAGCAGCCCACCTGCACCGATCACCAAGTCATTGATGGCATAGTTGTGGGCGGGCACAGAGGACAATTCCTGCGGCCTTCCCTCCTTTTGCAGATCCCATGACTTGATATGGGCATCGCGCCCAGTCGAATATAGCCTTCCAGAATCACCCGTCAACAATCTGAAAATGGACAGGTTGTGGGCCTTCCATTGCCGCAGCAGATTGAATCCCAAATCCAGTTCCCTGATCTCATTGTCGCTCGCGCCCACATAGAGGCGCTGAGTATGTGCGTCCAATGCGAGGGTGCGCAAGCTTTTGGCAGCGATCTGTTGCCAATGGATGTGGTCCATGCGGTCCAGGTTCCACACGGAGATGGCACCGTCCTCGCCCGAAGCCACCACATGCTGCCCGTCGGGCAATTGCAAAATGTCAAACACGCTTTTTTTGTGCAATTGCACGCGCTTGATGGTCTCTCCATTGCGCAGATCGACAAATACCAAGTCACCCGTCTGCATCCCTAGCAGCATCAACTCCCGTTCAGGAATCACACAAACCGCGAAAACAGCCGCCGGCGCTTGGGCCATCGCCTTGCCTTCACCAGATGCCAGGTCCCACTCTGCAACGATGCCTTCGGAACCACAACTGATAAAATGCCCTGGCTTGGCAGACTTGCTCAGGCTGTAGATGGCGGCTTTATGGCCAGTGAATTCTTTGATTTTGAGAATTTCCATGAAGGCTAGGCCTTTTTTCAAGCTGCAATCATGTCGCAAGCCAGCATGTAAATCTAGGCAAATTCAATGCGCGATACGCGTAGATTTTGCTGTCGCCCCAATCGTCGGCGTCAAGATGCCTAGCCAATTTTGCCGCTGAGCTTGTAGATGCGCCTAGCGCAGCAAAGCGGTTTACATGCATTGCAACATCCATCGGCGCAGCTGCCCCTCGGTCTTTCCAAGTTGGCAACAAAGCTTGGGGTACATTCCCGATCAAGAAAAATCCCGTGAACCAAATGATTCACGGGATTGCTCCTATCCTATCAAAATAGCAATCCTTATTCCTTGGTCACGATAAATTTCTGTGAGGTGCTGAAGTTGCTGCTGGAAACCTTCACGAAATAGATGCCGTCATAGACCGCCTGCAAGTCAAAGTAGGCAATGGTCTGCCCAGCATGGATCTGGGTGTTGCACACCAATTTACCAGCAAGGTCAAACAGTTCCACTTTCAAATCCTCTTGCACCAAGCCACCGACTTGGACTGCGACCAGGTCAGATGCTGGGCTTGGATAAACGGCGACCTTGAGGTTGTTGAATTGCGCTTCATCGACAGCGACAGCGCCCGTATAGACAGTGGTAGGCTCGGTGACAGAGGTCACCTTGCGGTTGGCATAGACGCCGTAGTAGGTCGGGCCGACGACGTAAGGATAAGCGGAATTCCAGTTGGCATCGACGGTCGCAAAGTAGGCATAGGTCCCATTGGGATACTCTGGTGTCACGCAAAACCTACCGTTGTGTACGTCGAGATAGTCTTCCATGCCAGTGTGGGCCACATATTCGTAGTCCTCGCGAAAGTAACCCAAAGCATAGGCGGAAAGCGCTGGACCGTCGGGCACATTGGTGCCGTCTGGCCAGAGGGTGCGATCGGTGATGCTGGAAAGTTGGTAACTCGACTTGATGCGTGTGATGCCGCCTGTACCGTTCACATTTGCGTAGCCATAGGCACCGTAGATCGGGAAACCGTCGTATGCATAGCCGATGAGCGGGCTGTGTACAGTATTGTCGATGGCATAAAGGCCGTCGGCATCATAGAGATTGCAGATGGTCGAAATCACCGTCTGGTCGAGCTTGAATGCCGATGGGTTTTGGTGATGGTGATAGTTGCCCATGGCCGGGTGGCCTTTGGAGCAATCAAAGCCAGCCTTTTCTGCAAGGATGGCGTCGCGGTTCCAATATGTGGTGCCACCGCAGGGAGGATTGCCTGGGCCGCCGCAGAGGGCATTGGCGGTGGTGCTCCAAGCTACGCCGTCGCGGTAGTCAAACAGGGCCACGCCATTGATGAAGACACCGATGTTGCCGCCGCCTGTTGCGGTAGGATTGCCCGTATTTTGAGTCGGGGTCAATGGAAATTTGAAGATGGCGTTTTGGCTCGTTGCATTGGAAGGATTGCCGTCCAGAAATGGCCCCGTCGCATAGGCTGGGACACCTTTGGTGGAGACATAAACACTCGTGGCGCTGTACTCGACCTGCTGACAATTGACCAAGATGTTGTTGGCGATGGGGGTCGAGTTGCCAGAGGCATAGTAAGTTCCCGTGACAGAAGTGTTTTGCAACCACTGCGTGATCGCAGGACTCAATTGCGCTTCGGCAGCGTAGGCGCCGAGGAGCATTCCTAGAGATAAAAGTGTCTTTTTCATGCTTTCTTGATTTTGAACATTAGATGCCGCTACTTCTCAAAACCTTCGCTCGGATTCAAGATTTTTTTGGGGAACTGGTGCTTGGGGTCAAATACAAATGCTTTGTCGTTGAGTGTCAAAAGAAAAGCGATCAAGTCGGTTTTCTCGACAGCTGATAAGACGATAGGGTGCTGCAATTCCCGCGACAAGGTCGGGCTGGAAGCGATACCACTGGTATAATGATTCAGGACTTGGTAGAGTTTTTTGAAGCGGCCATCGTGCATGTAGGGATAGGTAAAGCTGATGTTGCGCAACGACGGAATCTTGAATAGGAGGCTGTCGGCAGGCTTTTGCGTGACCTGGTATCGCCCTAGATCATCCAGCGTCGTATCGATGGGAAGGCCGTTGTTGGCAAATTGATAAGTCGAGAACAGCGGCTCGCGATGGCAAACATTGCAATTTTGCTTGAACAGGGCATAGCCCTTTGCCTCCTGTGGCGTGAAGCGCGCCTGCCGCAGTTTCACACTGTCATACTTGGCATGGCAGCTCACGAGCGTGAGCTGAAATTGCGCAAGCGCTTGCAAGACGTGCTGCCCGGTGACATGGCTGTCTTGAAAAGCCGCCTGAAACAGCGGCGGATACAAGCTTTTTGCTTGTAGCTTTTGCACGACATGACCGATCTCCTCCCCCATTTCCCGAGGATGGCTGATGGGTGCCAGGGCCTGCATATCCAGATGGTGGATGGCACCATCCCACATAAAAATGGGCTGCCAGGCAAGGTTGAACAGCGCTGGCGCATTGCGTGTGCCGATAAGGTCGGCAATGCCATGGCTCAAATCATGGTCGGTATGGGCAAATGCATTGTAGGGAGAATGGCAGGAGGCGCAGGAAATCGTATTGTCGGCAGAGAGGATGGGGTCGTAAAATAGTACCCGTCCGAGCTCCACTTTATCCTTTGTGAGCGCATTGGCTCGAAAATCATAGGCGGGCGCAGGAAAATAGGCCGGTCGCTCCAGCAAGGGCAATCCCCCGCTTACGCCAAGCAAACTCAACAATGCCCACAAGACAAGCTGGGTTTGTTTCAGCGTCATGGCACGACCGTAAAGATTCCCTGAATGAGACCTGCCAATTCCTTCGCCTTTTGGCAAGGCCGCATGATTTCGTAGGTTGCTTTGAGATCGAGCTGCGTCACCAAGCGGTCGATTGCGACTTGGATCACGATCTCATCTGATGCCCTTACTGCAAGCTCCACCCGCTGCAAACTGTTGTAGGGCGCCTGATAACCCCCTATATGAAACTGAAAAACATGGTTGCGGGCTGGGCAGATCGGTGTGCGCCCCTCCAGTTTCCAATTGATATATCCGCTCTGCCAAGCCCAATACATGCCATGGATCGGATCCAAATCCCCAGCGAGTGCACCTGCGGAATTGGTCATAGAGTCGATCCCTAGCTGGAATGCAATCTTGTTGAAGGGCGTCTTGGGATCGACGGCAACGGAAAAGGTTAGTGTAGCAGCGTCTTCGACATCGAGCAGGCGATGACGCGGAGCCATTGCAGCGACAGCTTTGTTGTCGTGCAACAATTGTAGCTCAGACACATAAAATCGCAAGGTTTCAAAAACGACGCTGTCTTGCGACGACAGGCTGTAATGCGCTCCCAACGCGAGCGGCACGCCTGCGTAGGTCGGTGCAAAACGTATGTGTACAGTGCGGGTTTGCGCCGTCACGAGCCCGTAAGACATCAAGCCGAGCAGCAGCAAAAGACGCTGGACTTGCCCGTGCAAAGTACCAGCTGAGATCCGGCGTCGGGCCTCCAGCAAGCGCTTGTGAGTCAGTAGAACGCTACCGACCTGCCCGATTTTTTCTTTGTGAACCACATCAGCCATTTTCAACAACGAGCTTACACAATGCCCCGCAGGATTACAAATCTCCGGCTACCCACCGTGACCGAAATATCCTTGCCTTCCTCCCATTGGATGCCCTTTGTAAAAAATCCTTGCGCAAGAGACCGTCGTCTGCGAATGCCGCGCTGGAAAGACCTTGTTGCCCAGGTGTAAGCACCCGTGCACAAGCCAGGGCAATCGCATGAAAATCGGTGCGAGCCAATGTCAACGATGGCATCTGAAAAAGGCACCTTTGTAGAGATTTCGTCCGCATTGGCCATCAGGAACACCGATGCAATCCCTTCGTCGGGCTTCCCTCCAAAGGCAGACACGGCCGCACAACAGCGGGTGGAATCCGTTCGTCGGGCCTCACGCCTCGGCGCACA
>JANORP010000112.1:0-11428 GCA_031415375.1 Bacteroidota bacterium
CATATCACAAATGACAAAACAATAATTATCCTTCAAAATCATGATAACGTATCTCTTCCTATAAAATCAATTAGGAATATTTTATACAAAAAGCCGTTGCCAACACGAAAAATAAGAACTGAAATAGAAATACCAATTGAACAACTACAACAATTTGTAGGCACTTATGAAGTTGAGAAAGATTTTGAATTAAAAATCACATTGGTAAATGGACAATTATTTGCACAAGTAACAGGACAAAATATTGTCCCAATATTTGCAGAGAACGAATTGCTCTTTTTCTTAAAAGTTGTGGACGCACAACTTCAATTCGAAAAGAATGATAAAGACGAAATAGTAAAATTATATTTGTTACAGAATGGCAATAAAATAGAAGCTAAACGTATAAAATAACAAAACTGCCACCAATATTGGTTTGGCAAAAGTGGGGAGGAAGTGCTTTATTTAACTTTTGAATATGATTGGGGAATTGTGCTAAATTTGGGCTTTTGTGCTAAAACTCCCCACCTTCACCAAGCCCAAAATCGTTAGCACAAATCACCCCCCAAAACCCGAAATCATATGAAACTATTCAACTGGTTCAAGAAAAAAGCCCCCCTCACCGACCAAGAAAAGAAGGAATCAGATCAGGACAAACTACTGATGGCTACTGTTGCCGCCATCAATGCACAAAACGGATCTTATGTTTCTCCACTTGCCTCAATGCCTGGGGTGAAGATCATCACACCCCTGACCTACGCCTGCCTCGTAGGCAAAACCTTCATGGTCAAAGAGGCCATCAACAATGGAAGTGATGTCAACGAAACAGACGACGAAGGAAGAACTCCGCTTCATGCAGCATCCAAAGAAGGCTACCTTGAGATTGTAGAAATCTTGCTCGAACAAGGGGCAGATAAAGCTCGCTTGAACAAGGAGGGATTTCTGCCTGCGGACCTTGCCGCTAAAAACGGTCACGAATCAATTGTCGCATTGCTGAAGGACGCTGATCACCCGCCGAAAGAATAAGGGATCTCGAAATTCCAAGCTTACGAATGCTTTTTTTGACCAGAAAGATGCAACTTTGAACATGATCGCATAAAAGCGTACAGGAAAATTCAAGCCTTCAAGCAGCCAAACAAATCCTGTATCAGCAGCATAAAAACCTGACAGGTGATCGAGTCCAAGGCCTCTGGCCGAAGGACGATCGACCATTTGCCTCCGGCAAAAGAGAATAGGCTTCGATTGCCGGAGGCAAATGGTCAGTGGTCCTTCGGCCAGAGCCCTTGGACTCAAATTTTTCAACCAATTGATTATCTGAATAATAAATAGAAGGCTCGGGTCGAAGTGACAAGAAATTTGGCTTGCTGGTCATCGTCGAGTAGGCCAGGGGAGTTTCACCCCTAGCCTCTCACAGAACCGTACGTGAGACTCTCGCCTCATACGGCTCTTCTCATTCATCCAGCTTGGCCGAACGTGCGCGGCTTTTCGCGGGCATCGAGAACCCAATGATTAGCCTTCTGCGCCATCGTTGGCGGTAGCCTTCATTTCCCCATCGCTTCGATCATCCCTTGCTTCCAAGGTTGTGTCCACAATTGGAACTGAATGAGCCGCACCCTTCGCTCCACCCCCATTACAAGGGCTTCCTCACTACTACGACGCGGTCCGCCACAGTTGCACGCATTGGTATTTCGGCCTCTCCTTTTCACGGGATTGTGCCTTTTCCCTTGACATCGCGCAACTGCTTCTCCTGTTCCGTGGTCAAGCCCATGCAAGGTTCGCGCCGCCTGCACGCCGGCCGCCGACTGGACAGTATTCAGGTGTCTTCCAGCCTTGTCCCGTCGCTCGGGATAAACAACGGTTTTGACGACATCCAACTTATTTCGACGCTTCATCGGACGGTTCACTTTCGTTCGCCTCCCTTGCAAACACATGCCCCCTTCAATGAGGACTTTTCCCAATCGTTCACTACCAGAGCCTTGCCTCCCAAGCAGCATTGGGTTGTTTGACGGCTGCACCTGTATGCCGCCGTCGGAGGGCCAAACCTCCATCTTGACCACAGTTTTCAAAGAACCTTGTTTCACGTTCTTCTTTTCAGGACACACATCCCGATAAGCATAAAAAAATAAGGCCGACAATATGGAATTGAATGCCTTGCCGCACCTATCCCACAAAGGTCTTCCAGGAGACCGGAGAGGGAATTCCGAAATCACCGCCACCAAGGCACAACAGTTTGAAGCAGATGGAAGAGAAAGCAGTTTTCCGCAAAGGAAATGTCGTCCTACATTCCCCTTGCACCGTGGGCAGCGCAGCATTCACACCTACCGAGGCTGGCAACAAGTTTTGTAGCCAATGCAACAAGACGGTCCACAACCTCGTCGGCAAGACCGATGCCGAGATCAAGGCCCTGTTTGCAGCACATGGAGGCCAACTTTGTGGAACGATACGCGTTTCCAGGCCTGTCGAGAAGCCTGCCATCCGCTACATTGCCCCGCCACAGAAGCCTTCTTACTTCAAACAGCTTGCCGCGACTGCCAGCCTGCTCCTGCTCGCGCAGTGGTCCATGGCCGCCCAGCCCAAAGGCAAGGCAGCCACAACTTATGTCACGCAGTTCGATGCCGATCCACAATCACACAGCGGTGCAGACACCATCCCGCACACCAGCGAAAACACAATTGTCACGGCAGTGGTCATGAACCAAGCCAACCTCCCCATTCCGCTTGATTTTGAAGTATTCATCTACAGCAACCAAGTGTTGGTCGCCCAGACCACTGCCCACAACGGCTTGTTCAAATGCGACTTGGCTGGCAAAGTGCAGCCTGGCGATACGGTGGTGATTGCCATCCCCGCCAACAATGGCTGCACGCCCGACACCAAGGAAAAACAAGAACATGGAGCCGCAAAAATGGTCGTGCTGCTACGCAGTGCACAAAATTTGCAATTGGTCATGGACTACAAATTCCCGATACTTGACATTCAAATGGAAGGCGGCATGCGGTATGTCGAAGACGTGATCGAGACGATCCCTGAACGGCCATTCACCATTTTTTTTGACGATCTTTTTCGCAATTTTTAACCAAGATCTCGCATGGAAGCCACGCCTATCCAGTTCGGAAAATACAGCATCCCCACGCCATGTCGCGTTGCAGAGGAGGAATTGCGCCGCATCGATGGACGCAAGCAGTATTGCAACAGCTGTCAAAAGGTCGTGCACGATATCAGCGGCATGGAGCCGCGCCAGATAGAGGCCCTGCGACGTGCCCATGGTGGCAAGGTCTGCGTGGCCTTTTACGAAACCAAACCACCGCTAGACACCGATCGCCCCCGACCGATTGCCTATCGGCTCATGCCCATGTGGCTGCAGGGTGCGGCTGCATCCGCAGCACTTGCAGGCCTGCTCCTGCCAGCACCAGCTGCACGCGCAGCTATGCTCACGCCATCAACTTTGATCGCCTTGCCCTCGCCCAGTGGGCCTATTGACAGTGCGCGAACCAGCCCCGCAATGTTGCTTTCCTCGGTGGTGCTCAACCAATACGATGAAAACATCGTGGACAATATTCTAATCATCGTGGAATCGCCCAATGGCAAAAAACGTGAGATCACCAGCAATGCAGGCTTCTTTGCGCTCAATTTGGAAGGCGTCGCAATGGCCGACGAGATGATTGGCATTCACATCAAGGCGCAAAAATTTGAGGACTTCAGGGGTAGCCGCACCTACCCTAACTACCGTGCACGCTTCAAGGTGAACGCAGCACAAAACGCGACGATTTCCCTGGAGATCGTGTATGTACACAATCGGCTCAATCGTGGAGATATGATCCGCTAAGGAAGGAAATTTCAATTGGTTCCAAAATCTGCGGGCGCATGATTTTCCGTATGGATTCGAAACAATGCTAAAAAAGCTATGTCACGCACTTCCATTTTTGTTTCCATTGCATTAATTTAGAGCTATGTCCCACATACCCAAGCGTCTCGATATCGGAAAATTTGAAATCTCGGAAACCTGCTCGGTGCCTTGGGAGGAAATGGACATGCACACGGGCGGCAACCGCATGTGTAGGCAGTGTGACCAAGTCGTTCATGACCTCACCGGCATGAGTGAAACTGAGATCGAGGCCCTCTTTCATCGAAATGGCGGCATGTTGTGCGGCAATTTCACTTTGGACGCGGCGGGAAATCCCATCTATTTTAAGAATGAAAGCCGGCCCAAAAAGGTCCGCTTCCTCAAGCATTGGGCAGCAGCAGCCAGCATATTTTTGCTTTACCAGACGCCACAAGCGGGCGGCCACAATGCAGGTACAACCACCTCAATTGCATTGCCACCCATTTCAGAAGGCGATGGCTCAGCCAAATCGACCCCGACCCTTACCCCCCAAAACAATACCTTGCTTTCGGGCGTGATCCTCACGCAAGACAGCTCAGAAATTTCCGACACCTTGCAGGTCGATATCTTCGCGAAGGGAAATCAGGTAGCCAGCCTACAAGCTCAAAATGGCCTGTTTCACCACGACTTCGCAAATGCGCTCTCGCCTACAGACAGCGTGACCATTGTGGTGCAAGCAAGGGTGATCCACCCCGAAAACGTTTGGAACAAACGGGAATACAAAGGTACCACCTACCAAACCACGCTTGGCAATGCCCAAAATATGAAGATTACCGTGGCCTACAGGCATCCAGAGGCCAAATTGGGCGGAGTCATGGCGCCACGCCGAATTTCTAAGTAATGCGCATCCCTATGATTCCAGCCTCTATCCAAGACGGAAAAGTCGATCTCCCCAAGCCTTGCCATGTCCCTTGGAACGAAATGGATCAAGCTGGCGATGCCGATCGGTTTTGCAATTCCTGCAAAAAGGTCGTGCATGACATCACAGGCATGTCACGCACGCAGATTCATGCGTTGCTCGCGTCCGATCCTGGGAATGTGTGCGTGAACTTTGTGGACATCCACCTGCCGCCTGACACCACCCTCAAGCTTGCGGCAGCTCCTGCACCCCAAGCAAGACCGATGCGCTACATCGCAGCCTCGGCTGCCATGTGGATGCTCCTACAGCAAAGTCAAGCAGCGCCACTTACAAAGCCGCGCATTGAGTGCAATCCCCTCCTACCCTTGCCTGTCCAAGTCGAATCTAGCAATACCCTTGTGTCAGGTCTGGTCGTGGACCGCCATGGCAATCCTGTCCCCGCCGAAATGCACATCATCATCAGCTGTGAAGGCATCGAGATCATGCGCACAGTGACGCGTGGCGGCATGTTTGCGGTGGACTTGCATGGCCACGCCACACCGACCGATAAAGTCACTGTTTCCGTCGTCCCTGGCCCGCAGTTTTCTAGCAACGTCACCGATGCACCCGAGACAGTCCCTGTCTCAGAGGCCACGGGGGCAATCTTCATCCCGAATGCAGCGATTTGCCTTTCCGATCAAGGGCATTGGGAGCCTCAACATTGGTCTGGCGGCACCCAAGAAGTGCTTGTGTCAGCGGCCCAAAACATGAATTTCCTGATCGACTACGAAGCTGGTCATTTCTATGGCCCCATCCGTTATGGTGGATCTCCAATACCTGATTTTCGCCCGATGGACTGGCAAGTGCGCGTAATGGGTGACCCCTTTGGACCCTATACGAAGATCACATTCATGATGCTGCCCAAGCCTCCCAAGGTGCAAGACCGCTCCTGTACCGACCATTGAGGGAGCGTTATGATCAATGCGTGACCACAAGTTTCGTCATCGTGTGTGCATAGCAACGCCGTACACGCACCATGTACACACCCGCTGGCAGCGTAGATACATCTACCGAATTCCCCAAAATGACAGGCGTCATGACCACGCGGCCATTCAAATCCAAGACCGTCAAGGCATCCACGTCCCCAGTCCAAAACAAGCGCCCCTCGGTTGGATTGGGATAAATCGAAAACGTGTGGGCCAAATTGGTCGCACCTGCCGACAGCAAAATCGAAGGCTCTAAAACAAAAGCACCACTCTGCTCGGTACCACCCCAGATATGGCCAGTGCCACTGTCGAAGGCTAGGCAACGCACGAAATTCTGCGGTACATCGCTGTTGGTCGCATCAAAGTGCAGCCATGTAGGGGAGTCATAATACACCACACCCTTGTCCAAACTGCCCACCCACTTACCCTGATTTTGATCGAGCGCCACACAGGAATGACTCAAAGTAGGATTGCCTGAATTTGTACTGTTATAAGTCAAGAATACTTGGTTTTGATAGTACGTCAATCCATCGGCTGGCGTCGCAATCCAGAGGTCATTGCCAGCATCCTCTACGATCCCTACCTGCGTATTGTCGAGCAAGCCAGAATTCAATATCGTGAATTTGGTAACCAGCGAGCCTTCAATATGCACCAGCCCGCCATTGATTGTGCCTAGCCAAAAGCTGTCCACTCCCGTGACGCAAATTGCAGGGACATTGTTGCTGCCGATGCCCAGACTGGGCAAATCCCAAACTGTCCAAGCTGTACCATCAAATTTCGCGGCACCAGCTTCTGTGCCCATATAGATCGCCCCATGATCATCCTTTGCGAGACAGCGCACATGATCTGCAGGCAGCAGACTATTGCCCGAGTTATATACCGTCCAATTGGTCCCATCAAAGCGCGCCAGCCCACCGATATAGGTCCCAATCCAGACATGGTTGCTGTCATCGACCAAAATCGACTTGATGGCATCGTTGGGTAACCCACTATTGGTCGTGCGATACACGACCCAGTTGGCCCCATCAAAACTCGCCAATCCCCAATCGGTACCAAACCAAATCTTGCCATCGGGCGCATGTGCCACCGCCCAAACGGAATTGTCTGGCAAGCCTGAATTGGAGGTATTGTAAACCGTAACACCGCTCTGGGCGAATAGCAGGGAGCCTCCAAAAAATAGGAATATCGCAACCGAAGCTGCGATATTCCTGAGGCCTTTTGTATCAAAAAGCTGAATTCTCATCTCAAATCTATGATATATATCATTGATAGACCATCTTGGTGCGCACCTTTTGATCATCGACGCGCAACTCCAAGAAATACACGCCCTTGGCCATGTCCGTCATGTTGAAATCATCCTTGAAAGCCCCTTCATATTGGCCATAGTTCTTGCGCATCACCGATTGCCCGGTCACCGTGAACACTTGCAGATCCACCGCATGTACCCCATGGAGATCGAAGCTGAGCGTGTACCGACCCGCGTGCGGATTGGGATACACAGCTGGCATCACATTAAACATAGCTCCCATGATGCTGGTGGCAGTCGTGACGGTGGTGCTCATCGTAGCTACACCTTCGCAACCCGTGAGATCGGTGTAGGAATACGTAATTGTGTGTACGCCAGGACCCGCCGTTGCAGGGGTAAACATATTGCCTGAGATGCCTGGGCCAGAAAATGTGCCACCAGCTGGTGTACCTACAAGGGTCACCGCAGGGTCAATCGTGGTAAAGGCAGCACCTAGACCACTCATAGTTACAGTGGGTGCTGGCGTTGCGGTAGCCGTTACAGCAGTGCGTGGTGTTGAGCACACCATGTCAGCGGTTTGGATCTCCCAATCATAGAAGAAGTAGTAATACTGGTTCCCAGCCGACGAGGTCGTGATCGATGCGGTATTGGCAACGAGGTAAGGATAGACCACACCACCACTGTTGCGATACAGATCGGCCAGTGAGCCAGAGCTCAAACCCAGTTGATAATTGGTGCCCATGGGCACGTTGAATCCAAGGGTCACGCGGCTCTGACCAGCAGGGATGAATT
The DNA here is from genome assembly GCA_031415375.1 of Bacteroidota bacterium. Classification (GTDB taxonomy): domain Bacteria; phylum Bacteroidota; class Bacteroidia; order J057; family JADKCL01; genus JADKCL01. The sequence continues at coordinate 7,722 of JANORP010000112.1, forward strand.
GTGTAATGGAGGCCAATACAGTGACACCAGAGACATCGCGCAATTCGATCGTGCGGTTGCCAGCTGTCCCTGCATCCACCCAAACAGACTGCAAAGTGAAGTCTGCCATGGCATCAAATTGTATATAGCGCGTATTGGTCTGGCTATAGGCACCAGCCCCGATCGCGCTCGTCGCAGGGCCGACATTGGCGAGCATACCTGGCGTCGTCTCTACACGCTCTACGTAAAAATCGGTTGTTCCCGTCAAAGGAGGCGTGTTGAAGCTGCTGCCAGATCCCAAGAGGTTGCCACCCGTCATCGCATCATACCAATCAAAAGTGCCAACACCGTTCACGGTAAGTGTGGCAGAGGTATTCTGGCAAACTGTAGCGCCCGTACCTGTAGGAGCAGTTGTCGTATTGGAAGTCGTCACAATGATCGGTGCAGTAGCATCCGTGCCGCAAGGTGCAGTTACCGTACAGGTATATGAACCTGCATTGGTGACGTTTATGGCCTGCGTAGTGGCACCATTGCTCCAAGCATAGGCGGTACCTTGTGTCGCTGTCAAGGTCAAGAAATCGCCAGCGCAGAGATTTGTAGATCCACTTGGGGTGATGTCAGCGACAAACTGCCCATTGGGAACCTGTTGCGTGAGGGTGAAAGGCACCGCGCACCAGTTGTTGGTTTCATTGGACTCCAAGAAATAGTTGTGTGGATCGACCTCGATCACGATCCAGTAGTCACCGTTGCACGTACCTGGAGGGATATTGATCCACATCAAGTCCAAGGACTCTGAGTAAATATCGGTATAGCCTGAAGAAATACCTTGCTCGACAGGTGAGCAATTATATTGGCCGCCACCCAAGCCATAGTTCGGAAAATTTGCATTCAACAGAATGTTATTTTGGCCATCACGGCAATGACCATTGTAATTAGAGCAAGTACCATAGTCCATCAAACAAAAGCCCAACTTGGCGCCAGATCCTACGATAGGCCAGTTGAGCGGATTTGGATCGTTCGGATCCTCGATGCGCAGTGTGAAAATGCCCCACTCATCGACGTGCATGTGGCCGTGAGATTGGTGGTAGGTCATCGTACCTGCCCAGCGCTCGGTAAACGACATTGCGTTTCCGTTCTTATGATAAACCTTTTGCTTGATCAGCTGCTTGGGATTGGCGCAGTTTGCCAGTGCAGTATTGTAATCCGTAAAAGAATCGGTACCACAAACCCATCTATTGACGGAACCGACTGTAAATGAGCCATAGCCAATATTGGGAGTCGAGCCAGTCACACGCAGGCGACCGTTGTCTGCGCCAGCGCCGGACTGAGGATACTCCGTAGGGCCAGATTGATAGTTGCTGAGTGCCCACCCAGATACCGTGATATCAGGAAGCAAGTCGCAATTGGTTTGTCCAGGCGTAGCACAGGAGCAACCAGTAGCATTCGTAGTTGTACACGGGACCTGCGCCACCGCCCAAAAAGGCAATATCACAGCCAGTAGCGTTATAAAGCGTGTTTTCATAGGACACTTTGATTTCATAGCAAAAGACGGAACTCCAAAAGACAAATCAGAATATGAAGTTAGGTATTTATTTTTGCCTTCCAAAGACAACATGTATCCCGAACGACACATCCACACTTAAGCCTTTTGTACACTTTCCTAGAATTCCTATGAGACTAACATGGATTTCGGCAAAAAAATTGAATTCATTCAGATCGTAGGATGGTCCGCAAATCAATTGTCATTCATTTTTTTTTCGAAAAGCTTCCAATTGTGATAAAAACGCTAGAAATCCTGCGTTGAGACAAGATTGCTCCTCACTTGTCTTGGGTTTAGAAAATTTGTTAGCAAGCAGGCGGTAGGCTTGCTGGGACGCCCCCTTGTTTTTGGAGGCACTTGAGATTGGCTTTCGTTTTTGTCTCACCAAAGCTTTATTAAGCTTGTCAAAACACCCTCCGATCACATTTACTCCATGTCTTTGATCGACGAGTCCAAGTAGCCAACATTCGATCGAATGAACGCCTATTGCATACGCAAAGCGGTGCTCGCATCCCTGTGCTTCAAAGGTCGGTATCAATGAACGAAGTTTGTCTATTGTGCGCAAGCACAAATCGACGGGATCGACTTTCTTACCAGGCGCTGCGTGCGGCACGTCAAAGCCATGAAGATATGACACGTCAGTGTCTATCTGGATGACCACAAGATCATTGGACTGTAGCAAATCGCACACTTCCAACTTTTCCAATGTTTTCAGCACGAGTTGCCATCCGCCAAAATTCGTTTGACGGTCCGTAAAATCCACGGTTGGCTGAATGGCATTGAAAAAGACTTCATTTTCTTGAAAAATTGTCTCCAAGATTGGCTTTAGCACAATCTGGTCGGTGCCACCTTCGGTAATAAGGGCGATGTTCATCGTCAAAGATTATCTGGCATGCCGCCGATATAGCCTTTGGTCCAAATTTCAGACAATAACCCGCCGCTTTGGGGTTTCTGATCAATACGTTGCACTCTAGTATGCCCCTTACCGTTGCGGCTAGCAACGAACAGCCGCTGTTCATCGTCCTTAAGATCCAATCCATTCAGTGTAGAGGCATTGTGCGTCGTGACAATGAACTGCTTGCCATGACGCTTTGCAAGTTGCACAAGCAGGCCCATGAGTTCCCAGCACATTCTAGGATTGAGTGCCGTATCGATGTTTTCGATCGCAAAAAATCTAGGAGTGGTGTCACTTGTAAAGAGCACGAGATAAAAAAGCAGCCTCAGCAAGCCTTCATTGGCACTTTGTTGATCAAAGGATGCATGTTTGGAATCCAAGAAACGATCTTTGAAAGAAATCCGAAAATCGGTCTCCCCCATTGTCTTGGGAATATCAATCTTTTGAAACCAATCAAATAGGGCTAGATGCTCCCTAATCTCTTCTTGTTGCGCTTTTTTGGCCTTGTCGGTAAAGATGGCCCTCAACGCTTGAAAAAGGCCTTCTCCCCGCATTCCAAGTGTCGAGACGTCGCCACCTGCCTCAAAATTTCGTAGGTAAAAGGCTTCAGGAGAATAAATTACATAATTTGCGAATACCCCAAACTGAGCAAATCGTTCGGTATAAGTCCAAGATTTTTGCCGCTGCTGAGAATAAACAAGTCGCGGCTCAGCGACCTCTAAAGGGCGGGGCCTACCAAATGCTGGCAAATCCAATTCCCTCGGGAAATAGTTGCCTTCATAATGAGGGTGCCAACCATGGGTACATCGATGATCGTATTCTTTTACCAGGTAGGAGGAAGTTTCTGAATGGTTGCGCCAGAGTCGGCGATCTCGTCCACCGACGATCAGCTCAAAATCATAGTTGTCATAGGGATCGTCGCATTCGATTTCGATGATGATTTCCTTTTGGGTCGCGCCATCAAATGCAGATCGCATGAATTCTGGACGGGTGACGCGTATTCGCTGACTCAGGGAGTCGCTGTCTAGTTTGCCACCTGCGCTTGCGGATCCCATCGCGATTGCTTCCAAGATATTTGTTTTTCCAGAACCGTTTGCTCCAATGATGACATTGGCGCTACCAAGCTCGATTGCAAATGCTGCTAGGGTCTTGAAATTTTGTATGTTTAGTTTCCTGAACATCTTCCTTCTGGTTCTTTCTCTTCTTCCTCCAAAGTTATTCCTTTTTTCTTGGTTTTGCTAATCCCCTCCTCATTTTCCCCACATTTTCCCCAAATCCCCCATTTTTAAGTGC
>JANORP010000113.1:0-9460 GCA_031415375.1 Bacteroidota bacterium
GGTGAAAACCTTTGGTCGGGCCGCGCCGTCATCCGTTGGTTAAACCGTTCGTCGGGCCTCGCCGCGACTGGTGGGGAGGCCCAACGAAAGGCTATGACTGCTGGGTAGGCCCGACGAACGGCTACGGCTGCTCTGGAAAACTGTTGGTCGGGCCGCGCCGCCATCCGTTGGGTAAACCGTTCGTCGGGCCTCGCCGCGACTGGTGGGGAGGCCCAACGAACGGCTATGACTGCTGGGGAGGCCCGACGAACAGCTATGACTGTTATGGAGGCCCGACGAACGGCTATGACTGATGGGGTGACCCGACGAATGGGCACCGAATTTGTATGGCCCCCTCGCATTGCCATTTGTCAATTCTTTCGCATCTTTCAGACCTTATGCGTAAGATCTCCTTTCTCGGCCTGCTCACCTTTGTCGCCACGCTCAATTTGAGCGCGCAATGCCCTGTCACCAATATCACGGGCAATTTTTCCCCCGCCAATGGCGACACCCTTTCCGGCGTCTATAACGTCTCAGGCAACTTCACACTCGGCCCTGGCATCACGGTGCATGTGCGTCCAGTGAGCAGCAGCAACTGCGGCAGCTTGGAAATCTATGCGGCTGGCAATGTCTTCATGGCAGGCACGATCAACGCCAATGGCGCTGGCAATGTCGGCGGCCTCCCTGGCGCGGCTGGCCTCGCCAACAATATCAACAATATCGAAGCCTGCTCTTCGCCCACCGATCAGTGTGCCGATGTGATCCCTTTTGGAGGCGCAGCCGCTGGCAGCGCATTTGGCAATGGCGCTGGTTTGGCCGGCCTCGGCGGGCAAAATGGTAGCGGCCGCAAAAACAGATGCCTCAACTTTGGGGACGAGGGCGGGCGCGCAGGTGGGGGCGGGGGCGCAGGAGCGGGTGCCGGTGGCACCTATGGCGGCGCAGGCACCGCGGGTGCAACAGGCGGCAACGGCTCGTTGCCGACCATGTCCACGCCCGATGTCGGTTGCACCTCGATCGCGATCGCGCTCGGCAGCGGGAGCGCGGGCGGGGCGGCGGGCATCGTCTTTGGGACACAAAATGGCAGCGACATCGGCCTCGGTGCGGGTGGCGCTGGCGGCGGTGGCGGCGGCAGGGGACGCTTTTCCGGGACGGCAGGCGGCCTCGGCGGGCGCGGCGGCGGCATGGTCAGGATTTCCTCGGGTGGCACATTCGCATTTTCAGGAACGATCAATGCCGATGGCAGCAATGGCTTCAATGGTGGCAACGGCGGTCATGCTGGTGCATCTTCCCGTTGTTGCACAGACGCTTGCGCTGGGGTGGACGAATATACACACACGGGTGCAGGCGGCGGTGGCGGCGGCGGCGGCGGCGGCTCAGGCGGCGGCGTCTTGCTGGAAGCCACGGGTGCTGCCACGATCACAGGCACGATACGTGCCCGCGGTGGCACTGGCGCGCCAGGCGGCACCAATGGCAATGGCTACACGATGAACCAAAATTGTCTCTTTGGCAATAGCAATGCCGCCGCTGGTCCAGGCACGAGCGGCGGTTTTGGTGGCGGCGGCGGTGGCGGCCGCATCAAAGTGTTTTTTAATCCTTGCGCGACAGGCAACAATGTCGCGCCGACCACGACCTTCATAGGCGGCGCGGGCAATCTCGGGCCCGCAACTGTGGGCACCTTATATATAGGTGCGCAAAACGGGCTCGCATTGGGCGCGGCACTGCCGCTGCTGCAAGCCGTCTGTTTCAATGGCGACCCTAGCAACCTCAATAGTTTGCCACCCTCGGGAGGCCTCGGCGGCTATGCCTTTCAGTGGCAACGTCAGATCGACTGCACGGGGCCCTGGGTCAATGTTCTGGGTGCAACGAGTCTCAATTTCGATCCGCCTGCGGGTATCCAAGACACGACCTGCTACCGACTCCAGGTGACAAGTGGGTCTTGCGTGGATTACTCAGATACATTGAGGGTGGATGTGTATCCCGCACTGAATGTGCCTGTGAATCCGGCAGGGCCTGTGGTCGCCTGTCTCGGCGACTCGGTGCCGCTCACGACCTCGGGTGGGGTGGGGGCCACATATCAATGGTATTACAACGGCAGTCTCATCAGCAGTGCCACAGACAGCACTTATATTGCGACAGCCTCGGGCAGCTATACCGTGTTGGTGGGCTTTTTGACGGGTTGTGACGCATTGTCGCTAGCCGTCGTGGCGACCTTCTCGCCGCCACCCGCAGCATTTGCCTTGGCTTTGGGCGATACCGTGTATTGCCCAGGGCATCCCTTGGATTTGTTGGCCGTCGGCAATGGCAGCTTTCAGTGGCTGCTCAACGGCAATGCAATCCCGGGCGCAATGGCTGCGAATCTGTCGGTGAGTGCAGCAGGAAACTATGCGGTGGAGGTGACCTTGCCGGGCGGTTGCTCGGCGATCTCAGACAGCGTGCAGGTCGTGGCGGGTGCTGTGCCGACCGCTGGCTTGCTGGCAGGTGGCGTCACGCAATTTTGCGCAGGCGACTCGGTGGTATTGTCTGCCTCGGGTGGCAATGCCTACACATGGTTGCTCGACGGGCAGCCGATCCTAGGAGCGACGGGCAATACAATTGTGGCAACTGCGACGGGCAACTATCAAGTGATCGCCGTGAGCGTCGATGGCTGCACCGACACGACGGCAGCGATCGCAGTGTTGGCCGATCCATCGCCCATTGCGACGATCAGCCCAGCAGGGGCACTCGTGACTTGTGTCGGCGACTCGGCTGTCTTTTATGCCACAGGCGGCGGCAGCTACCAATGGCTGTATGACGGGAACCTCTTACCCGATACCACACCTTATTATCATGCAGGCCTCCAAGGCGACTATACGGTCATCGTCACCAACAGCGCGGGCTGTAGCGATACCTCGGTTACCTATGCATTCACATATTTTGCGCCCATCGTTACGACGGTGTCGGCTGTGGGCAATGTCTATATCTGCCCCGGCGACTCGGTGGTCTTGCAAGCGAGTGGGCCGGGCGCGGTCGCTTGGCAGTGGGCGCAAAATGATACATTGATCCCTGGTGCAAATGCAACGATGTTCACGGCGACAGAGCCGGGGGCCTATACCGCAATCTCCACCGATGTGCATGGCTGCGAATATGCCTCGGCTTTGGTGCTCGTGTATCCTGGGCAGGATCCCGATGCGGGTTTGGTGCTCATCGGTGATGTGCCTGCCTGCAATGGGGAGGTGCTGCAACTCATCGCCTCAGGCGGCAATAGCTATCAGTGGCTGCGCGATGGTGTGGTGATCACAGGACTCACGGATTCGATGATTTTTGTGTCGCAATCGGGCGACTACCAAGCCGTAGCCATGACGAGTTGCGGCAGTGATACCAGCGATGTGGTGGCCGTGCAGTATGGCAACAATCCCGTTGCTGGGCTTCAATACGACAACTATCCGCAGAGTTTGGTACAGTTTCGTGACCAGAGCATCAGCGCTGCGCAATGGCTTTGGGACTTTGGGGATGGTTCGGCTCCTTCATCCGCCCAAAACCCCTTGCATCAATATCCCAATCCAGGCGAATATCCCGTGACCTTGATCGTTTGGGACGCTTTTGGCTGCGCAGACACCATCAGCCTGCTAGCCATCGTCACGGATCCAGATTTTTTCATCCCCAATGTGTTTAGTCCCAACAGCGACGGGGTCAACGATGTCGCCCAGACCAATTTTAGGAAACTCAATGACTTCGCCTTTTCGATCTATGACCGCTGGGGTCACAAGATCTGGGAAACAAGTACGCAAGATGTATGGTGGGATGGCAAGGTAGGAGGTAAGGCAGCGCCTGAGGGCGTTTATTATTATTACCTCAAGGGAGTGCTGCCGCAAGACCGGGAGGCTGAGCAACGTGGGCCACTCACATTGGTGCGCTAGTAGGGCGAACGCACATTAGGAAACCAAGGTTTTGGGAGCAGTTTCCTTCATTTTGTGAATTGTTTGAGATGTGGGGGAAAACAAAAGTTTTTTTCCTTTCTAAAATTCAATTATCTTAATCCCGAAATTCGGTAATCAGTCTGTTGTTGCGGAAAGATCGGCATGCATGATCATGCGGCTATCCGCGTTGTAAAGGCGATTTGATGGGTCGCCCTTTTTTGAAGCTGCGATAAAGTTTGAAATGTTGCCTATGAGAACGACGAATACTCTATCCCAGAAGTTTCTGGGCATGCTCTTGTTTTGTATGTTTTTGGTCGGATTTTGGAATCCCATACGTGCCTCCCACGGCATGGGGGCCGACATCACTTATACTTGTACAGGCAACGGCCGGTACATCGTCACTTTACAATTTTTCAGGGATTGTGGAGGCATCACGCCTGCGGCATCCTATCCATTGAGTTACTCCTCAGCGAGTTGTGGTGTGAGTGCCTCGATCAACTTGACGCAGGTGGGTGGGGCAGTGGATATCACGCCCTTGTGCATCTCGCAACCCAGCAATTGCAATGGCGGCAGTGGGCCATTTGGGGTGGAGCAGTGGACCTATACGGGTGTGCTGCAATTGCCAGTGGGCTGCGGCAATGACTGGCAACTGAGTTGGACAGAGTGCTGCCGCAACTCGGCTGTCACGACCCTCAATGGTCCAGGTAACCAAAATATTTTTGTAAATGCCACGCTCAACAATACCTTGACGCCTTGCAACAACTCGCCCGTGTTCAACAATCCACCGACCCCAGTCGTGTGCTTGAACCAGCCTGTGACCTATTCACATGGGGTGACCGATGCCGATGGTGATAGCTTGGTGTTTTCCTTGGTGAACTGTCTCCAAGCCTCGGGTACCAACGTGGTTTACAATGGCGGCTTCTCAGGCGTGGCGCCACTCACGACCGCCAGCGGCGTGAGCATCAATGCACAGACGGGTATCATTTCGTTTACACCCACGGCGATCCAAATCGGCGTCATGTGTGTGCGGGTCGATGAGTACCGAGGTGGTATCTTGATCGGTCGCACGGTGCGTGACATGCAGTTTCGCGTGATTGCTTGCACCAATCAGCCCCCGGCAGTGACGGGCATCAACCTTACGAGTGTCTATACCATGACCACCTGCGTGGGTTCCAACTTCTGCTTCAATTTCAATGGCAGCGACCCCAATAGCAACAACGTCACCCTCAGCTGGAACAATGGTATCCCGAATGGCACGATGACATTTACCAACAACAATACCACGACGCCATCGGGTACCTTTTGCTGGACACCTACGCCAGCTGACTTGGGTGCCAACAATTTCACGGTTACAGCCCGCGACAATGCTTGCCCTATCAATGGCATCAGCAACTATGCCTTTATCATCAATGTGGTCGGCACTGCCAATACCCTCAATGCAGGTATCGACCGCACGATCTGCGCAGGTAGCTCAGTAGGACTCCTCGCGACGAGCAGCGGTGCCACCTCCTATACATGGTCGCCGTCGGCAGGGTTGAGCTGTACCAGCTGCGCCAATCCCACGGCATCTCCCACAGTGACGACTGTCTATACCGTGACAGGCACCTTCTCAGATGGGTGTACCGTCACCGACAACCTTACCGTGAACGTGACGCCCCTGCCATTTGTGTCGATCACACCTGGGGTGGTCTATACTTGTGCAGGCACACCGATCACACTCAATGGAAGCTCGATCCCTGCGGCGGCAAGTAGCCTTTGGAGTACCGGTGCCACGACAAATAGCATCATTGTCTCGCCCGTGGTGACGACAAGCTATTGGTACCAAGCGACATCGGCCGCAGGTTGCGTCGCGCGTGATACTGTAACGGTGAACATCAGCTCACCCAGTGGCACGACTTGCAATGTGATTTACGCCTCGCCAGCTGGCTCTGGTGCGGGCACGCAAGCGAGCCCGGCGAGCTTGGCCAATGCGATCTCGATGGCTTCTTGCAACAATACGGTGATCAAGATGGCGATCGGCACCTATACACTCAACAATCCGCTTTCGACGATTGCGGGTTCATTGACTTTGGAGGGTGGTTTTGACCCCGCATTTGCCTGGCGCAAGACCAGCACTGCTGCTGCGACGACGATTTTGCGTTCGGCATCGAACCCCGAGGGTGTGGCCCCGGCACAGCGACTCGTTGCGATTTATATGAATGGTGCCTCCAATGTGCGTTTTCAGGATCTCACGATCCAGACCGCCAATGCGACTGGCAATGGCATGAGCACTTATGGTGTACACATGACCAATTGCAACAATTACAATTTTGTGCGCACGCAGGTCTTGCCGGGCAATGCAACGGCAGGGGCAGCAGGCACGGCAGGTACAGCTGGCGCCAACGGTGCCAATGGCGCGCTCGGTGGGTCTGGCAGTTGCGATGGCAATTATAGCTGTTGTTTTGGTTCAGAGTCTGCTGCAGGTGGCAATGGTGGAGGTGGTGGCACAGGTGCTGTCGGTACGGCAGCTGGGGCAGCCAACTCAAGCACAGTCGCCAATGCAAACCCAGGTGCCAATGGCACGGGTAGAAATGGCGGCGGCGGCGGCGCAGGCGGCAAGGGTGGTGGCTTCTCAGGCGGCAATGCTGCCATCAATGGCTCCAATGGCGGCGGTAGCGCGTCACTGGGTGCCAATGCAGGCGTGGGCATCGCAGGTGGGCAAGGTGACCCAGGTGGTGATGGTACCAATGGTACCGCAGGCGCAGCGGCAGCGGCTGGTGCTGCAGGAGCGGTCGGGGCCTCTGGAACGCGGGTGGTCGGCTTCTTTGTGCCTGGTGGCTTGGGTGGCACGGGCGTGAATGGCACGGGCGGCCAAGGCGGCGCTGGTGGTGGCGGTGGTGGTCGCCAGACATGCTCTGGCTGTGATGATGGTCCTGGCAATGGCGCCGGCGGTGGCGGTGGCGGTGGTCAGGGTGGCACTGGCGGCACAGGTGGTCTTGGGGGCGGTGCATCCTATGCCGTCTATTTGTTCAACAATGGTGCAAGCGGTGTCATAGATGATTCACGCTTGGTCGCAGGTGTACCTGGTGCAGGTGGCGCAGGTGGTGCAGGTGGTGCAGGTGGTGGAGGCGGCGCAGGTGGCGGACGCAACACGACCTGTACCTCCGAGATCGGCGAAGGCGGTTCAGGTGGCGCGGGCGGTGCTGGTGGCGCTGGTGGCGTTGGTGGCGCTGGAGCTGTCGGTGAGGCCCTACAGGTAGTGGTGGATGGCGGTGCGCCACTGGTGCTTTCAGACATCAACTTCAACCTGCCCGGTCAGCCCACAATTTTCATGACCAATATCTCCTGCACGAATACGAATATCACATTTTCCTCTGGCGGGGCATCCACTTGGGACTTAGGTGCAGGAGCTAGCCCGCAGTTGTTTGCCTCGGCGGTTACAGCGACGACCCAATATTCAACGACAGGGAGAAAAGATCCGATTTTTGGGGCCAATACCTATACTGGATTTGCCAATATCATCCTAGGCTCGGGCATCACGCCACAAATCGGAACAAATGCGCCCTTTGTATCGGGTGCCTATCATGTGTGTGCGGGTTCATCGGTTTCTTTCCAATCGCTCAACCCAGGCTTCAACTACATTTATGCATGGTCCATGGGCGGCGGCTCGGCCCCCAATACCTATGCCACGCAAGACGTGACAGGTGCGGTGTTCAATACGCCCGGCACTTATACCATTTCGCTGAATTATACGACGGATTGCTGTGGGCTTTCACCAGCGACTACGATCACATTGATCGTCGATCCACAGCCGGCGGTCACGATCGCTGGACCTACGGCATTTTGCGCCAATACTGGATCATCGGTGAATCTCACAGCCTCTGGTGCTACGAGTTACACGTGGTCTCCAAGTGCAGGCCTCAACACATCAACGGGCGCTACCGTGACGGCCTATCCGAGCACTACGACGACTTATACCGTGACCGGTGTGAATACCTTTGGGAACTGCTTCGCTGCCAATACGGTGACAGTGACGGTGCGCCAAGTGAATTTGGTGCCGTCTGCGGTGGCTGTCGGTTGTAACAACAATGGTACAGCCACGGTCACAGCCTCTGGCGGATCGGGTTCGTATTCCTACAATTGGCTGCCGCTACCACAGACGACGTCTTCGGTGAGCGGACTCATCGCGGGTAACTATCCTGTGACTGTGACCGACTTGGTGACAGGTTGCGTGAGCACCACGGTCGTGAACGTGCCTGCTGCACCTGGCTTATTGGTGCCTGCGGTCACCAACGTAAGTCAAGTGCTTTGCAACGGTGGTACTACTGGCTCGGCTACGATCTCGGTGACAGGTGGCACTGGGCCTGCCTTCTTCTACAATTGGACGCCTGCGGGTGGCACGGGTGCCACCTCGACGCCATTGCCAGCTGGTACCTATGCTGTGACGGTGTTTGATGCTGGCAACCCAGGTTGCCCACAGACGATCCCTGTCGTGATTACGCAGCCCAATCCTTTGGTTGGTGCGGTTTTGGCATCCTCCAACACCATCTGCCCACTGGCAAACGGATCTGCCACTGTGAATGCTGGTGGTGGTACGGGTGTCTATACCTATAACTGGGGATTTGCAACGGGCGCCACGCAAACCAATTTGTTGGCGACGACCTACAATGTCACGGTTACGGACTCAAGGGGTTGCACGACGATCATTCCCGTCGTCATCAATTGTATCCTCCCTGTGGAATACACATCGTTGGCAGCCAATCCTGTGGACAAGAATATTGCCCTTGATTGGGAAACTGCCACCGAGCTCAACAATCAGCGCTTCGATGTATTGCGCAGTATCGATGGCATCCAATTTACCAAAGTGGGAGAGGTGCAGCCTATGGCAGCACCCGGTCAGGGAGCGACCTACAATTTCATAGACCGTTTTGTGCAGCCTGACCGTTTGTACTATTACCAATTGGAGCAGTTTGATTTCGATGGAACAAGCAGCCGCTCCAATATCGTGAACGCGATGGTACCCGGCGTGGTCAATGACCTCGTAAAAACCGTGTTTCCTAATCCATTTGAGGATGTTGTGAACATCGAGCTGCGCTTGGAGAAAGATGCCAAGCTGCGCATTGAGATCACCAATATCTCTGGACAATTGATCGGTGCGGCTTACAATTATGATCTCAAGTCAGGCAAGCAGACCATCAAGCTGAACTTGAAGGACTTGGCTGCGGGCATGTATTTTGCAAAAATCTATGTCAATGGTCTCCAAACTGCGACGACCAAGATCGTGAAGGCGAAGTAAGGGACGAGGATTTGATCTTTGGGATGGATGGACAGGCTTTAGGGTCTGTCCATTCTCTTTTTTGGGGGGTGGGGTGCCAGAGGCCTTGGGCTCACTTTTGGGTTTGTGCCAGAGGCAAATGCCTGTCCCGCAGAAGGCGGGGGTCGATGGCCCTTCGGCAAGATGCCTCGGGCTCAGCTTGGAGTTTGTGCCAGCGTTGTTGTCGATGACCCTTGGGCACGATGCCTCGGGCTCAGCTTGGAGTTTTTGCTGGAGGCAAATGCCTGTCCCGCAGAAGGCGGGGGTCGATGGCCCTTCGGCAAGATGCCTT
>JANORP010000114.1:0-17661 GCA_031415375.1 Bacteroidota bacterium
ACTCGATCAGGCAGGCAATGAGATTTTGGAGAATGGCGTTGAAGGGTATCTCACGATCAAATTTCCTTGGCCTTCGATCTTGCGCACCACTTATGGAGACCATCTGCGATGCTACAACACCTATTTCAGCGGATTTAAGCACCACTATTTCACGGGAGATAGTGCGCGTCGAGACGAGAACGGCATGTACCGCATCATCGGTCGCGTCGATGATGTGATCAATGTCTCTGGCCACCGCCTAGGGACAGCTGAGATCGAGAATGCCATCAATCAAAACCAACATGTCGTGGAAAGTGCCGTGGTCGGCTATCCCCACCCAATTAAGGGCCAGGGGATCTATGCTTTTGTGATCTGCAAGGAAATGCCGATCGACCAAGAACTCGCACGCGGCGAGATCTATGAAACAGTGGCCCATGAGATCGGCAAGATTGCCAAACCAGAGAAAATACAGTTCGTGACAGGGCTCCCCAAAACCCGCAGTGGCAAAATAATGCGCCGCATTTTGCGCAAAGTTGCCGAAGGTGAAACCGAGAGCCTGGGCGACACCAGTACCTTGCTTGATCCAGCGGTCGTCGATGAGATCATCGCGGGTGCGTTGTAATCTTGATTCACACAAAATGAACCGTTCATAAAATGGGAAAGATTGATTCAAAGGTAGCAGCGCTGTTCAAAAAGGCCTACTACTACAATTGGGACGATGGCTTGCGTGGATTGGGACAAATCCTATCCAATGCCCATTGCGACCTCGCAACAGCCACGATGATATTTTGGCACGGCAGGCCCGGATATTACTACAACACAACAGATGCCGCAGGTCTCGCTGACTATGAGGAAGATACCTACAAGTTTTTGCAGAACCTCGAAAAAATGATTTTGGCGGGCAAATTTCCTTCGGTGATCGGGTATGTGGTAGAGGATACATTTCTGCCCAATGCCCTCGGGAACATTCCTGCAATACTCGCTGCGCCCGTGGTGGGGGCGGTAGATTATCGCACGGTGCTGTGGCCCAATACAAATCCATTCCAAGATCAAATCTTGGCGCTCTGTCAGCGTTGCGATTCCGACGACGACCTCATCGACCTCGCCCAACGTGGGGCAGACTTCAGGCTGAAAATCCTCAATGGTTACGCGCTGCCGCTGCAAGTCGCCGTCAACTATGGACAGGTGGAGGCCGTGAAGTATTTCGCCAAGAATGGGCATGACTTGAAAGCCAAGTTCAACAAGAACCCACTGCTCTTTGGAGCCGTCACCAATGGTAATCTGTCCATGATCGAATACCTCATACAGGCCGGCGTGGATCCCAACCAAAAGGGTGAATCTGGGAATACAGCCTTGCATTACATCGCTGGCAGTATCGATACCGGGGACGATATCGATGACAAAATCCTTGCAGCGGCCCGATGCTTGATCGCCAATGGTGCCGACCCAGGCTTGCGCAACAGCCAGAAAAAGACGCCACTCGACCTCGCACGCGATTTTGAAGATACCTCCTACGTGGCATTGCTGCAATCTATAGGACCACATCCCACGACATGAACTATTCCATTATCCAAGACGAGCAGCGCCTGCGCGATTTCATCGATTGGCTGCCCGACTTGAAAAAAGGGGAGACGTATTACGTGAGCTTGCTCGCCCGCAGCAAATATGCAGCGCCCGGAGCCTTGGGTTCCGACAAGGCCCAACTCAAGCGCTTTACATCCGATAAAGACTTCCTTTTCAGTAAGATCAAGCAACTCGAGTGCCCCATCGGTGCTTATGCAAGCAAGACCGGAGACGTCCCGCAAGCGGCATTGGCGCTCTACATCAATCCCAATCCGCGCAGTTTGGAAGCTGCTGCAAAGGCATCACTCATCAAATTTGCACAGCTCATTACCAAAGATTACAATGGCTACAATCCGCATCAGGAGGTCATGTCTGAGATCCAAAAAGCCTGCGCACGCAAAGTCTATTTCGATCTCGATTATGACCATGTCGAATTGGAATCCGTGATGTCGGTTGCGCGTGAATGCCTCAATGTCGATTGCCTCAAAGTCCTCAAAACGCGCGGTGGATTTCATGTGCTCGTCGCACTTGACAAACTGGACAAGCGCTACGCCAAGTCTTGGTACAAAGCCATGACCAGTATCCCCGGTTGCGACATCAAAGGCGACAATTTGATCCCAGTTCCTGGCTGCGTACAGGGAGGATTTGTGCCGCATTTTTTGGAGGTGTAGCCTGAGACAAAATAGGCTTGAACGCCCTAGCTCCGTGGCATTCTATTCCCGGCACTATCGTATATCAGCTCGATTGCCTTATATTTGAGGAATATTATTCTTATGCAAGACATTGAGTTTCGTTTCATTGATACCAACAAACAGATTACAGATGCATGGGAGACGGTTTTTGCAGGCGTGAACAACGTGCGCGTGATCAACGACTCCATTTTCAACCATCCGAGTGACATCCTTGTAAGCCCGGCCAATAGCTTTGGATTTATGAACGGCGGCATCGATTTTGTCATCTCCAAAAATCTCGGCTGGCACATCGAGAAAAAGGTGCAAAACCTTATTCGAGAGAAATATTTTGGAGAGCTATTGGTCGGTCAGGCAGACTTTGTCACGACAGAGCATACCGATTTCCCCTATCTCATCTCTGCGCCAACGATGCGCACTCCCATGGCGACGCTACGTGGCCCCAATGTCTATCTGTGCATGAAGGCGATTTTGCAGCTCCTGAAATTCGCAAAGCTTCCAAGTGGTCGTCTTTTGTCGTCTCAAGTCCAGTCGATTGCAATTCCGGGTTTGGGTACAGGCATCGGGCAGGTGCCACCTATGGTATGTGCGCGGCAGATGCGTATCGCTTGGGAAGACGTCGTAGGCGAAAAATGGAACTCAAAAGAAGGTTGGGAACAACAGCGCTCAAACTATGCCTACTTTTACACCCATGATGCGGCAGATATCAAATATGATATTCCCTGATCGGCAATTTTTGCTACACTGCTACTTGCGCGGCGCTTTCATTGTGCTATTGCTACCCATTGGCTGTGCCAAAAGCCAGCAACCCAAAACAAACACGTCCAAAACGATCTCCAAGCAGGATTCCACCGATATGCTCCTGTGGGTATTTGACGATGTGCCTGAGACGACAAAGACGCGATTTGGGGAGTTTGAACTCCGCGAAGTCCAGGGCATCCTAGAAGACGAACTCTGGGGAATACATGAAGGGAAAGATGCATGTATCATCCCGCGTACCGCAGGCCGTCTGCTCGAAATCGTCGCGCATGAGGACCTAGACGGCGACGGTTGGATCGATTTGGTGATCGGCGACCTTGGAAACGGCAAATGTTGTCCCCGCCAATTCTCCATCGTCTCCTATCGTGGGCAGGGGCAGTACCATCAAAGCAAGCCCCAAGGCGCGGCCTTACATCTGCCGCAGATGAAACAAAACAATGGGAAATGGGCGATCACCATCGAAAACAGCACCCTCGATGCTTATGCATGCTACAATACCCAGGAGGTCTTTGCCTTCGCCGCCGGCGAACTGAACCGTGTAGATCTCTTGAAATCTATGGATCTCGCTGCCATAGCTGAGATGAATGTGGCCACTTTTGATACCCTAGACAAAGCTGCAATTATCGATTTGAGCTTTGACCTCGACAACGACGGCAAGCTCGACCGCATTACGGGAAGCTATTGGCCGCAGTGGGGGAGGGTAATGTGGTCATTGGCCTTTGGCAATGGCAAAGTGATGCAAGATGGCACACCTTTCCAGCGACTGGGCATATTGGCGACCAAGACCGAAGGTTTTCATGACTTGGTGGTGGACCACGACCGAGTGCTCGCGTGGAAAGGCAAGCGCTATGAAGAGCGAGAGGAATAGCACATCCTTCATTTCTCAACCTCCTGCTCGTCTCTCAATCGCAATTCCCCCAAAAGGCTGCAATTAGGTTCAAAATTTTGGGAGGTGAGCGCCCAATTGTAGCGCATTGCTCTCCGGGGAATTCATGAGGCTTCATCTTCTTCATCATTGGGTAGCCGCGAGGCAGTTTTTCAGTTGTTTTTGAAAGATTGGCGGGCTCATCGATTGTCCAAAATAAAGCTTATAGAATTATTTGCCTCGCCGATTGGGCTAGGTCATCATCGAGTACCACCTAACTGCTTGGATTAGGTAATGAAATCCTCACGAGAAGCCCAAGATGCCAAGGCGATTGAAGTGTATTTTGTATCAGTAAGCTTGATGCGGTGCGTTTTGCACCTGTGATCAAATTTTTCATTCCCGCCGTCCCTTCTATTGCCTTTAAATACTAAATGTTAGTGCAAATATAGTAAAAATAGTTGCATATTGAAGTATTGTAAGACGAAAAAAGAGAATTTAGAAAAATAAATTAGCGAATTCTTACGATGTCAGATTCGCTAAAGATGATGCCAACCTTCAAATCCAAGCCTGGAGCGCCATACAATGCAGGCGGAATGCCGATATCACCCAAAAAAATTTCCCCCACCATCGCGCGTGCAATGTCTTTTTGGATGCCAATCTTAGGAAGTCCCAAGGCTAGGGTCGCACTCGCCCGCATGCAGGGACGGCGTACTTGCCCAGTATCTACATCCACACCCGCAGGAAGCTCTATCGCCAATACAGGACTCAATTGCTTATTGGCCCAATCAATCAGTTCAGCAATTCTGCCAGCTGGATCGCCTTGCCAATTGAGGCCCATAAGGCCGTCCAAAATGAGATTGCCACCTTGACTTGGTTGTTCTATGATGACAATACCCTGTCGCTGAGCGCGTTCCAAATATGGTGCAGATAGGCCATCATATTCCTCGATGGCATGGCTCAGCACCAATCTAATGTTGGCGCCCCATTGATGCAGACGCCGAGCTGCTGCCAATACGATCGCACCTTTGGCCGCATTGCCCGCCAAAACCACAATGCTCTTACCGTCGGCCCGGCCTTTGAGAAATTGTATCCGTGCGAGATGCGCAAGGTGACGTCCACCCATTTCGATCGCCGATAGTGGATCTACAAAGTATTCCTCGGCCAGCAACTTGCTGACCATGACTGCTTGTGCCGCTGTGATAGCCGGTACTGCAACAAGTGGTTTGGGCAATTCGCGTAGCATTTTTTCTTGGATCAAGGCCGATTTGACGGCCGTTGTGGCAGCATGTTTATTTTCCCCGGCCTTCCACCATCACCAAAACGGTATAAATCAAGATTTTGATGTCTAGCAACAAGGAAATATTTTCAATATACAAAATGTCATAAGTCATGCGCTCTACCATTTCATCGACGGTGCTTGCGTAGCCATATTTCACTTGTCCCCATGATGTGATGCCTGGGCGCACACGGTGCAGATGGCGGTAGTGTGGGGCGATTTTCACGATCTGGTCAATGAAAAACTGCCGTTCTGGCCGAGGACCGATGATGCTCATTTCGCCTTTGAGCACATTCCAAAACTGCGGAAATTCATCAAGTCTTGTCTTGCGCATGAACTTACCAACGCGTGTGATACGCGGGTCGTTTTCTGAACTCAACGCGGGGCCAGCCGATTCTGCATCTGTGCGCATCGTGCGGAATTTGATGATTTTGAAGGGTTTTCCGCCCTTGCCGATGCGCTCCTGTCGGTAAAAGATAGGGCCCTTGGAGTCCATTTTGATAATGGCGGCCAATGTCAAGAACAAAGGCGTGAGTACAATGAGCGTAAAGATGGAAGCACTGATATCGAATGCTCGCTTGAAAAAAATCTCTGCATTGGAGAGCAATTTGGGATTGATCTCGATGAGCGGCGATCCTAGCATATGGGTCGTGCGCACGCGGCCGAGCAAATAGTCATAGATGCCAGGCACGATCTTGATGCGGGCATTGGTCGTTTCGAGCAGATCCACCACGTCCACGATCCTGTCTTGGTCTTCCTTATCTAGGGCGATGATCACTTCTTCAATCTTGCGGCTGTTGATCACCTCATGGATGCGGCTCACGTCGCCATAATTTTTGAGCTTACCTGAAAAGACGTTTTCAGTTTTATCAGGCAATGTAAGAAACCCTTGAAGATCAAAGCCTAATGAACGGCGGCGACTTTCTAGATCGGTATAGAGCTTGAGTGCAGCGGCCCCACAACCGATGATGACAGTGGGAAAACCGATCTTGCGACGCCTTATGCGAATATTGGTATTGGTTGAAACAAAGAAGTGAAGGATCGCCACGACCAGAAATTGCAGCAAAAAATAGGTGAAATAAAACCTCCAAGAGGTTGTAAGCGGCTTTGGGTCGTCGAGGAAAATCGTAAAAAACAGGATCAAAACGCCGATGGCCGTCGATTGGAGCACCTGCACCAATTCTCGGAGGCGAGACCGGCGGTAGGGATCGGAATACAGGCCACCGATGCCATAGAGGATCACCCAATACGTCGCGATGATGCCCGCAGTGCGTAGCTGCATGAGGGCCTTTTTGTCGGAGTAAGAAAATGAATCCGCCTCAAAAACATACCTGCGCAACAGAAAAAACAATAACCATACGCCAAACGAGGCGACAACGTCCAATGCAAAATACAACAATGCCTTGCGGGTACGATTCATGAAAGGCCTATCTCTGTCTGATCACTCTAACGTCGTCAAAACGGATATACCCTTCCTTGGATTCACCATCAGCCTTTAGCCAGAGGTAAAACTGCGTATCAACGCCGTTGGCGTTGATGATTTTGCGCACCTCAGTGATCATATGTACATAGATCGTGTTCCAGTTTCCGCTGGGGCTCACGGTAATGATTTCCTGGGAGCGCACTGCATTGTTGGAAACGTACACCATACCGACTGAGAAGGGAATGGTGCTTTTGTATGTGAGCTCTACAAAAATATTGCTGCTTTGCTCCGTGAAAAATGGCGAGCCATTCAGCGTCTCAAAGTAACGATGGCTCGCATCAAAAAGCACGTGTCCAGCACCATTGCCATGAAAGACATCGTCGGTGCGCAAAACAAAGAAAGTTGAAGAATCTGTTGCAGAGGGAGGTATGAGCCCGCTGGCGAATCGCTCAAAATCGATCGAACCACCGTCAAAGTGCTCATTTACAGGCGTGAGGTAGAGGCTGGGATCGATGTAGTGGAATACCGGCGTCACCACATGTGTGTCGCCTACTGTGCCTTGCCAGTCAAAGCTTAAGCGATCCCAAAAAGGATATGAAATCTGAAAGGCTGCCTGACCGCTTTCATAGATGCCACCTTCGAGAAAAAAATCACTGCGATCGACTTGCAAAAAGGGAACCACACGCCCATTGGTATCGATTGTTGGATCAAGTTGATAGACACCTTGTAAATAGCCGCCATGATAGAGCCATACATTGCGCAAGCCCACCTCGCTCATAAATCCAGTACTCTCATCGATCACCACCTTGGGGTTCTGTACAGAAATATAGGCCGGCAGTTCCTCTGCCGGATTGATGAGTTCGCAACCGCAAAAAAATGTGCAAAGCGCAAGCAAAAACAGCGGGAAAGCACGGGTCATACCACGCATAGTTGGTTGATTTTGTCCATGATCATATAGGCTGTGTCGAGGGCTGCAGTGGCTTGCTCTAGTGTCACAGGTGGCTCAGTATCATTGTTGATCGCCCGCGCAAATTCCTCAAACTCCAACTTGATAGAGTTTATGGGCATCACCTTGGGATTTTCGAAGCTCAAAAATTTGGTGCTGTCACCCGACTTGAACTCAATCTTGGTTTTGTCGGCGTCAGGGGTATTGTCGCCATCGTTGATGTGGATGATCTCGCTGGTTTTGTTGAGGAAATCGACCGAGAGGTACATCTTGCGTTGGAAGAGGCGCATCTTGCGCATGTTGCGAAACGAGATGCGGCTCGCTGTGAGATTGGCGGTGGCACCGTTGTCAAATTCGATACGGGCGTTGGCGATGTCGGGCGTCTCACTGATCACAGCGACACCACTTGCACTCACCTTTTTCACACCTGCCCCGACGAGCCAGAGGATGATGTCGATGTCATGGATCATAAGATCGAGCACCACCGAGACATCGGTGCCTCGTGGATTCCACTGAGCGAGACGGTGCGACTCGATAAACATCGGGCGCAGTTCTTGATCGCGGATCGAGAGAAAGGCGGGATTGAAGCGCTCCACGTGGCCGACCATCGCCTTCACATTGGCCTCCCGCGCGAGCTGCATCAGGGATTTAGCCTCCTCGACGGTGTGGGTAATTGGTTTCTCTATAAAAATATGCTTGAAGCGCTTGAGCGCCGCCTTTGCACATTCATAGTGGGAGACCGTTGGCGTCACGATATCCACAGCATCGCATGCCTCGATAAGCGAATTCATGTCGTCCCAAGCCTTCACATCATGCTCCTTTGCGATCACCTGAGCACGCTCAGAATCACGGTCGTAGATGCCTACCACCTCATAATCAGAAATTTCCTTGAGCAAACGCAGGTGAATGCTGCCCAAATGGCCAACGCCGATGACGCCGATTTTGATCATACTACCCCTAAGTTGTTTATGCAAAAATACCACATCCCTTTACATTTGAAAATCCATTTACCCACTCTCGTTGCTTACTTTGCACGATAATGGACAACGCGCCATTTCTACCTAAATTGCAGCGATGATCGACAGCTATAAGCACAAGGGACTGCGGGAAAAATTGATCCGCACATTGATGGAAAAAGGCCTCCAAGATGAGGCGGTGGCTACGGCGATGCGCAAAGTGCCTAGGCACGCCTTTGTCGAGAGCGCGTTTACCGAGGCGGCCTATGAGGATCGGCCATTGCCGATCGGCGATGGCCAGACGATCAGTCAGCCACTCACCGTTGCCTTCCAAAGCAGCATGCTGGAATTGAAACCTGGTATGAAGGTACTGGAAATCGGGACCGGATCGGGCTATCAGGCAGCTGTGCTCTGTGAAATGGGTGCCAAGGTGTTCAGCATCGAGCGCATTCGCATGCACCATCAAAAGGCCCTTGCACTGCTCGACGAGCTCGGTTACAAGTTGCGCCTCAAGTGGGGCGATGGCACGCAAGGCTGGACTCAATATGCCCCTTATGACCGCATACTCGTCACCGCCGCGAGTCCCAATGTACCCGAGGCACTCAAAAAACAGCTCACAATAGGCGGCAAGCTCATCATTCCCGTCGGTGACCTAGAGCGGCAGCAGATGGCAATTGTAACGCGCAAATCTGAAACCGAGTGGGAGATCGTCAAAAATGGATCCTACCAATTTGTGCCGCTTCTGGGCAAATTTGGTTGGGCAGAGGAATAAGCACGCGCGCCTTCGGCGGATTTTGCGACGTCCGCAAGCCCTACATAGGTCAATGAAAACACATTCCTAAGCCCCTGTGGATAAATTTTTCAGAAGACATTTGTCTTCGCTTTGGTGCAGATCCTGAACCGCAGACCGCAATTCAGGCCGCAAAGCAACCTATTGGATCACCAAACGCTTGGTAAACACAATGCCTGTGGTTTCGATCCGCACAAAATACACGCCAGCAGCGATTCCACCCAAGTCCAGCGTCGCTTCATTGCCAGGCACTTTGCCTTGGCGCAGGCGACGACCCTGGGCATCCAAAATGCTCCATTGATCGATCACCGAGGCCCCATGCAGTTGCGTGCGGTCATGCGCGGGATTGGGGTAGAGTTGAAATTGAGCACCTCTCGGGTCGGGCACCCCGATGATCACATCAGCCTCCAATGTATCCATGGAGAAGGTCATGAGCGAGCGCGCATGCGTACCTGCAAGCAACCGACGTCCTGGCAGATCCCAATCCATATCATACACCGGGCAGTAGGGCATTTGCGTGCCTACCCGCGCCCAATTGATACCTGCATTGCGTGTGGCATACACGCCTGCATCTGATGCGACGACCCAGATGCTATCAATCGTGGGGTGTATCAGCACATCGTTGAGCGCGAGCTGTGGGAGATCGCCCGATACATCGGTCCAAGTGCTGCCTTGGTTGGTCGAGCGTAGCAGATGGGGAATGAAATCATTGTATTTGTAGCCAGATACCGTCACAAACACCTCGTTCACCGCCATTGGAGAGGCCTTGATGCTGGTCACATAGCGGTCGGGTATGCCATTGGTGATGTTGGTCCAGGTTGCGCCAGCATCGGTGCTGCGGCTCAAATTGCCGTCTGATGTGCCTGCATAGACCAATTGCGCTGTCAAGGGAGACTCCGCAATGGTGGTGATGGTATGAAATCGCTCGGCAAAAACCACCCCGTCGGTGAGGTCCGTGCTGACTGTATCCCAATAGTGACTTGCCAGCCCGCCGACATTCTTGTAAATGCGGTAAGTGCCTGTGTAATATACGTTTTGATCAAAAGCACTGCGGATGACTGGCATGTCCCAGTTGCGGCGATCTATGGGATCGATGCCCAAGGTGAAGTCATTGAATGAAAAACCGCCGTCTTCGGTATAGACGAGGTTGCCATTTTGAGTTTCAGCTACGAGATGGTCGGGGTTGGCATCATAGATGGGTTGAAAACCATCGCCGCCATAGATACGCGGCCAGGTATTCAGGCTAAGATGGTTGCCATTGGTGGTGCCATTGTCTTGCAAGCCAGCGGTATAGGACTGTGTTGCATGGGGATTCACGGCGACACGGTAGGCTTGACTGTTGGGGATTTCATCGGCATCGCTCCAAGTGATGCCATCGTCGGTGGTCCTGTAGAGGCCGCCATCAGTGGCGAGGGAGAATGCATTGGGGCCAGTGAAGTGCATGTCATGCTTGTCGGCATGTACATCATACATCCACCAAGATGGATCTACGATATTCCAGGTTGCACCATCGTCGGTCGTTCTCCAGAGTTGAACGCCCAGTAAATAAATTTCGTTGGGTTCAAATGGGTTCACGAATACATTCCCAAAATACCAACCGAAGCCACCCAAGGCACCTGGGTCGAGCGTGGAGATGTCCATCGGCGCCCAACTGGCCCCGCTATTGGTGGTTTTATAGATGTTGGCGAGGAACAGTGTGGTGTCGATGTAGGACGCATATAAAATCGCAGAATTGGTCGGGTGACGTGCAAGGTTTATCCGGCTCTGCGGCCACGATGGGAGGCCATTGGTGAGCTGTGTCCATGTGGTACCTCCATTGGTGGTCTTGAAAATCTTGGCGTCTAGGCCATCGATGGTACTTTCTTGATTGGTGCGAATGCGGTCCCAACTCGATGCGTACAAGATTTGGCTGTTGTTGGGGTCCATCACTAGATCGATGACGCCCGCCTGATTGCTGATGAAGAGCGATTGCACCCAATTCATGCCGCCATCACTGCTCACATAGAGACCGCGATTGTTGTTGCGCTCCATGGGCAGGCCCATTGTCGAAACATAGATTTTGTTGGGGTTGGTTGGATCAATGATGATGCGGCTCACGATGCGGGTATTGGCGAGGCCAAGATGTGTCCATGTCGCGCCAGCATCTGTACTCTTGTACACACCATCGCCGATAAATGGGTAGCCCGATACATTGGGATCGCCCGTGCCCGCATATACCACGGTCGAGCTGCCTGGCGCAAATGTGATGTCACCAATAGCGAGGAAGGTCTGCCCGTCGAATATGGGTGCCCAGGAGTTGCCCGCGTCTGTGGTTTTGAAGATGCCGCCAGCCGAGCAACCTACCAGCATCACACTCGCGTTGTTGGGATCGACGGCGATGGCATTGATGCGGCCGCCGATGTTGGTAGGGCCTTCCAGTCGCCAAGGCGCCGACGTAAAGCTTGCTGTTGAGGCCATTTTCTGGCTGCCATCGGCTGCCGCATGCAAGGCGGCCTCATAGGCGGCAAGGTCAAATTTCCCGTCGGGGTAGGAGCGCAGCTCGTAAAAGTGGTCGGCAGGGCGCAACACTTCTGCTTCTTCGTTCTCCCATTTCAATGGCTCATGGCTGGCGCGTCGGCCAATTTCCCAAAAACAGATCACGGCGACAACGATCAGGAGCGAGAGCAAGATTTGTTTCGGGAACAGTCCTTTCATGGAAATCATTATGTGAATGAGCAGACAATATAACACCAACAATGCATTCCACGCGCGTTTTCTCGCGACAATTTGGACTATTACGCCTTGGAATAGAATAGAGAGATGAATTATCGGCTGCTCCTTGCGAGAAACGATTGTTATTGGGAAACGAATCCTTAAATTTCCATCAAGAAATCTTGTAAGCATATCGTAGTATGAGAAAAGCCTTTACTTTTTTGTTTGTTGCACTCTCATTTGGCAGTACACTTCTGGCGCAGACAGACTGCGGTGGTGGTCGTTATATCAGTGAGGTTTTTGCCGGCAACACCCGCACCAACAATGTCACCTATGGAGCGAATACCAATCTTCAAGGGCAAAACCAATCCTTGGAAATGGATATTTGGGAGCCGCTTGGCGACAATGAGCCGCTGCGCCCCATCTTGGTGCTCGCCCACGGCGGCAGCTTTGTCGGTGGTAGCAAAGACGCCGTTGACATCACTTCCTTGGCTGGCCCACTCACCAAACGTGGATTTGTGATCTCCTCCATCGAATACCGTCTCGGCATGGCGGGTCTGCCATTCCCTGGTCCAGACTCCATCGATGCCTCTACCTCGGTATGGCGTGCCGTGGCCGACTTCAAGGCTGCCGTGCGTTTCCTCTACAAGAGCGCTCAAAATGGCAACCCCTACCGCATCGACACGACGCGGTTGTACATCGGCGGTGTCTCGGCAGGTGCCGTGGCTGCTGTCCACTATGCCTACCTCGATGACATCAATGAAATGCCTTCTTACATCGATACCACACTCGCCGGCACAGGCGGTGGCATCGAGGGCAATAGCGGCAATCCTGGTTACAGCTCCAAGGCCCATGGTGTGATCAATATCTGCGGTATGATCGCCGATACAGCTTGGATGAGCCCAGGAGATGAGCCGATCGTGAGTCTGCATGGCACGGCCGACGATGTCGTCCCCTATGGTTCTGCAATCATTTCCGTCGCAGGTTTTTATCCTATTTTTGTCGTCGATGGCAGCTCTAGCATCACAGCCAAGGCCAATGAACTTGGCCTCGACAACTGCTTTTGGACCCACCTTGGAGCTGGCCATACGCCCCACATCAATACCCAGGCTTATCTCGACACGACCGTAAATTATGTGAGCAATTTCATGTATCACTTGGTTTGTGGTGGCTCTGCGACTTGTGATCCACTTAGTGCGCGTGCAGATGCATTGCCAATAGGTGATGTCACCCTGTTTCCCAATCCTGCCTACACGCGTTTTGAACTCCAGATCGCTGGTGCAGTGCCCACCGAGTGGGACTACAGCCTCTTGGATATGACAGGCCGTGTGCTGAAGTCGGGCCATGAAATCGGCACTGATCGCCATCGCTTCGAGCGCGAAGGCTTGGCTGCGGGCATCTACCTGATCCGTGTGACGGGCGAGGGTTTAGCACGCACAGAGCGCGTCGTCCTGAGATAGATTTCGTAGCGAAACGACTTTTCCAAAAGTGGGCTGATGGCATGGATCAGCCCACTTTTTTGCGTTTGATGTGAATGGAAAGCAAAATGGATGAGGGGTTAGCCTTGTACAACCGATTGTAAATCATACAACACGCGACCAATCGGGCCACTCAAAGATGCGCGCAGTCCAACGCACAAAATCGTGTTCGCGTCGTTGATTGAGGTTTTTTTATGCCTATCGGGATGATGACCTGCTTGTCTTTTCGATAGCCCATTCCGCTGACCCATCGGCACGCCTTTTTCGAATGAGTGTGCAATGCTTGTCACCTCGTCTGAGATGCGGTTCCGACAAGTCGGGATAAGCAGATATAGACACTCAGCTCTGTGCCGTTCTGAGTAGCCAAAACTGGAATTTGTAAATTTTTAATATCCTGATTATCAGTGATAAACATAGGTATTCATTGCTTTCAGGATTCCTCGCGCTGCGGCACGGATCGGTTGTGCATCATGGATTTACAACCAATGTTCAGCACAAACTGCTATCCGCCACTTTTCAGCAGTCGCCCATCAAGGAAACAGCACGCCATTGAGATCGTCGATCTGTACCAAGGGCACGATCGCGCCATAGTGGGCGTTGATGGCAGCGATGAATTGATTGGCGATGAGGCCAGCACCTTTGGGGTTGGGGCCAAAGCCATCGAGCGAGAAAAATCCGCCTGCGGCAAATTCAGATGTAAAATCGACGGCATCGAAACGGATGCCTGACTTGACGCTTTGGTAAAAGGTCTCCATCTCCGCGACGGCAAAATCATGGGTCGATGCCAGATCACGAATGGCGGCATTGTACTGCGCCACTATGCTGCGCATGGATTGCAACTCGCTGGCCAGCAGTGAGCAGCGATCTGGGATGAGCTTGAAAAGCACACCCATTTTGTAGCACTTCATCGAGTCTAGCGGCACCGATAGGAGGATCATATCCTCATTGGTCATCTGCCGAATGCCGTATTGGGACGCAGTATCCTCAACCACAAAACCATTTTCGCCATTGACGAAATTCAAAAAGATACCACCACTGTTATACAAGGTATTGAGCGCATCGGCGAGGCTATCGTTGAGCGGCAATCCACGCGGTGGGATGGTCGTGAAAAAGGGCATGTTCACAATATCGGGGATCGTGGCCAGCACGCCGCCCTTGGCACCACTTGCGACCAAGGCCGTCAGCACGGAGTCCAATTTCTGCCGAAATACACCTTGGCTTGGCAATGCTGGCGCACTGCCACCCTTGCTCGCCCAGTTCCAAACCTCATCCATGCCGGGCCACCAGATCACAAAACTGGGTGCGGAAGCCACTGCCTCTTCCAAAATGCTGCGGTTATTGCCTGCAAAGGGGAAGCGTGATGCAAACACCGCAGTGCCGCCAGCCAAGTGATCGTCGCCGATGTTGCGGCGATCCAGATCCCACATGCCAGCGCCTGGGACTGTATAGTCATTAAGTGGGCCAGTGACCTTGTCCCACATCGAGGTTCCAGCAAAATCGCTCTCCTGCAATATGGTTTTGAGCGGGCCCAGACTCACGTCGCCATTGCAATCGGTCGCGTCGCCCAGATGGCTTTTGCTTTGGTAGGGCGATACCCACGGATAGGGATTGAGTCCCAATGAATAGCCGTCGGGAATGAGTGCTTGCACAAATGCACCGCCGCCAGCCTCTTTGAGACAGGTCGCGATCAAGGCAGGCACAGATGTTTTTTGCCCATCACGGTACAGCGCACCATCTTGATAACCAGAGAGTGCGGAACCACCTAGCGCGATGGTCCGGGAAAAATTGGCACGGCCAGGGTTGGGTGCGGGCACATCAAGCTTGGCGCTACAACTGTGGATCACAGCAGGTGCGATCAGCATTGCAAGCAATTGCAGGGTGTGCCTCATGTCAAATTTTCCAGCCGCCATTGGGATTCGATAATTTAGAATTTCTTATCAAAACTGAACCTTTGAAGATCAGCGCTTGGTGGTGGCTACGCGCGAGATGCATCTCCCAACCAGCCACCACCAAGCGATCCTCAAAGCGATTCGAGCAATTCCTCTGAAATGCCGACGCTGCTAAAGCCGCCGTCGTGGAAGAGGTTTTGCATTGTGACTTTGCGGGTAAGGTCGCTGAAAAGCGTGATGCAGTAGTCTGCACACTCGTCGGCGGTCGCATTGCCGAGCGGGCTCAACTTGGCGCCGAAGTCCAGCATTTTGTCGAAGCCTTTCACGCCTGAGCCGGCCGTGGTAGGGGTAGGGCTTTGGCTGATGGTATTCACGCGCACTTTTTTGGCTTTGCCAAAGTGGTAGCCAAATGAGCGGGCGATGCTTTCCAAGAGTGCCTTGGCCTCGGCCATGTCATTGTACTTGGCAAATGTGCGCTGGGCTGCGATATAGCTCAATGCGAGGATGGATCCCCACTCGTTCATAATGTCTTTTTCCATCGCGACTTGCATCACGCGGTGAAAGGACATGCCAGAAATGTCGAGGGTCTTGTGGTACCAATCGTAGTTGAGATCGGTGTATGCTTTGTTTTTGCGCACATTGGGCGACATGCCGATCGAGTGCAAAATGAAGTCAATTTTGCCAAAACGCTCAGCTGCTTTGTCAAAGAGCAGGTTTAGGTCGGCCATCTCGGTCGCATCGACGGCGATGACTTCTGTACCCAGCTTCTCGGCCAATTGACCGATTTGGCCCATGCGCAGGGCCACTGGGGCGTTGGTGAGCAATATCTCGGCACCTTCTTCATGGGCGCGCTCGGCGACTTTCCAAGCGATGGATGATTCATCCAAGGCACCGAAGATGATTCCTTTTTTTCCTTTGAGCAGGTTGTAACCCATAGATCTTATTTTTCCTATTGTAACAAAGTCAATCCATTTTCAATTGAGCAACGCTCAACGCTTGCCCGAAGATATCAATTCTTTTGCATTTAGAATTGCGCTTTCGCTGGGCGTAGCGCCGCTGAGCATGTGGGCCAGCTCCATGATGCGACCATCGTCGTCGAGGGCCGTCACATGCGAGGTGGTGGTATTGCCATGTACCTCCTTGTAGATGCGGTAATGGTGGTCGCCCTTGGCAGCGATTTGCGGCAGGTGGGTGATGGCAATGAGCTGATAGCGCTTGGCGAGCTGGGCCATGACCTTGCCGACTTTGTTGGCAACTTCGCCAGAGATGCCCGTATCGATTTCATCAAAAATGAGGACCGAGAGTTCCGCCTTTTCTGCAAGGGCGGCCTTGATGGCCAGCATTACGCGGCTGATCTCGCCGCCCGATGCGATCTGCCCAAGGCTACCCATGGGCATGCCTGCGTTGGTGCGGATGCGGAAATCGACGGTATTGATGCCATTGGCGGTGGGTTGGATGCGCTGGTCATCGATCGACAAGATGCCATTGGGGTCGGTGTGGCGACTCACGACGACCTCAAATTGGGCATTTTCCAAGCCGACTTGGCGCAAGAGGTCATCGACGCTGGCGTTGAGGGTCTTGGCGACTTTTTGACGGCTCGATTCGAGGGCTTTGCCTGCTGTGATCAGCGTCTTTTCGGCCTTGGTCAGCTCCTTTTGGAGCTTGGCGATTTGGTCTCCCAGGGAGTCAAAATGCCCGACCTTTGCTTTGTATTCATCGCGCAGCACGATCATCTCACCGACGCTGCCGACATTGAATTTTTTCTTGAGGCGATTGATGAAATCGCTGCGTTCCCGCATCGTCTCCAAGATCCCTGGATCGAGGTCGATGGCATCGTTGATGTGGATGAGTTCGCGCACGGCATCTTGGAGCAATACGCGGGCCTCTTGGAGGCTTTGCTGCTGCTGCGCGATATGGCCATTGATCTTAGCGGCCCGGTCCAGGCGGTCGATGGCCAGTGACAATTGGGTGTAGGCGCTGGTTTCATCCTCGTAGATGCTGCTGCTGGCAAAGCTGAGGCTTTCTTTGATTTCGCCAGCATTTTCCAGCAATACCAGTTCTTGCTCCAAGTTCGCTTCTTCATCGATACTCAGATTGGCCTTGGTCAATTCTTCAAGCAAGAAGTTAAAATAGTCTTGTTGCTGTTTCGCCTCGGCCTCCTCGCGTTCTAGATCGGCGATTTCTTTGCGAATCTTGGCAAGCTCGCCAAGGGACTTCCCGAATGCCTTGGCTTCTGAGGTCGTTCCAGCAAATTGATCGAGCAGTTTGATCTGGAATTCCGGGGCGAGCAGCATTTGGTTTTGGTGCTGCCCATGGAGATCGACGAGCAAGCCCGTGATGTCCTTGAGCACCTGCAG
>JANORP010000115.1:0-5113 GCA_031415375.1 Bacteroidota bacterium
CACGCTGCGCCCTCGTGAAACGGGGAGGGCGCTTCATTTTTTTTGAGCCGATGTTTGCTGCTGCAAAAGAGGCGTTTAAAAAAACGGAGCAACGCAGCAATATGGGTTTTTGGAGGTGCTCTAAAGAAACTGCCGCAAGAGGCAAAGGCGAATTCTGCCAAAAAATCCTTGCCCATCGATTGCATTTTTGCCCAAAAGCCACTAGATTGCTCTGTCTTTATAATTGCCAATCTTATGTCTGAGCCATCGCCAAGAACTGCTGCCAAAACCGTCTCCCCTGCGGGTGGCGAGATGGGGGCAGAACCTGTTCAAGAAGGTAAAACCCTTGCGCCACGCGCATTTTCGGTCATTGCTGGTCCTCTGCAAATGAAGCCTGGCGATCCACCAGCCGATATCACGCTCAGTGGCGGTGTAGGTGCCAAGGGCCCCAATGTCGTCTCTGACCTCAAGATTGTGCAGGACCGCCTCAAAGAATTGGGCTTCCTCTCGGCAGCCGAATACGCAACTGAAAATACGACTTTGCTCAAGACTTTGAAGGTTACCGACAAGGTCGAAGCCTCCAAAATACCTGGGACGATCTCCGCGATCAAGGAGTACGAGCGTGTGGTGCTTTACCAAGTGGGCTCGAGTAAATACAACAATCCCACGGGGCAGATCGCCAAGGCGGGTGATATCGTGGGCATGATGAATGCACAGCAAGCCGCGCCGACGACGACCGAAATGGATGCGGTGACGACCGCGCGTGGCACGCTCACCACCACGACATTGGAAGGGGGCGATTTCACCATGGTCGGCAAGGTTGGGCAGGTCGCATCGGGCAACAATCCTGCAGACCTCGCGACCATACAAAGACATCTGGTCACGATCGGGAAACTCAAATCCAAGGACCGCGATGCTGAAACGCTCACCGCGCTCAAAAAGAAATTTGCAACCGTCTATACTGGCGACGTGACCTCGATTCAAGCGGCACATATCCCCAAAACCATTGCTGCCATCGAGTCGTTTCAATCATCTGGGCAATATGAGCACAGCTTCTGGCAAAAACGCAAGTTTGATGGCGAGGACCTGAGCAAATACACATGGACCAAAGGCGTGGTGGAAAAGACTGACCTTTCGGGTTTCATCTTGTCCCATTACCGCAAGACACAGTTCAGCTACAATGATGAAAACGGGAAGGCACAAACCACTAGCGCCAAGAATTTTGTGAAGTCAGCTGCAGGTACCGATGCCGTGGGTTACTCGGTGATCGGCACCGCAGAGCCCTCCACATTTTCTGTCGATGAGTTCAAAACGTTTGGCATCTCTGACTTGGAAGCGCGCTCTTTGTTGTTTGTTTCCAAAAATGAAGGAAAGTTCAATGCCGTGAACACTTGGGACAAGGCTGGCGTGAGCTTTGGTTTTGTGCAGTTTGCAGGGGGCAGTGGCGGCGGCAGCTATCCCAAAATGATGGCGAACCTCAAAAAAGACAATGCAGCGGTCTTCGAATCCAAAATCAAGCAATTTGGCATAGATGTGGAATATACCGAGAAGGATGGTAAGATAGGAGTTGCGACCTTGCTAGCGGTCGATCCTGTCAAGAAGACTGTATTGCGTGGCGTCGAGGCTGAAGAATACATCCGTGGGATGCCGGGTTTGATGCCTGTGTTCCTGAATGCAGGCTATGACAAGGATGTGCAGAAGGCCCAGGTGAAGACAGCCGTTGCGGAGTATGTCGTACCGAGTCGCGGCACCAAATTTGGTGCTGCCACAGCGACCAAATACCTCAAATACAAGAAG
This sequence comes from Bacteroidota bacterium, assembly GCA_031415375.1. GTDB lineage: Bacteria > Bacteroidota > Bacteroidia > J057 > JADKCL01 > JADKCL01. The sequence continues at coordinate 1,777 of JANORP010000115.1, forward strand.
GACGACAAAAACATCGTCTTGCTGGACAAAGAAGCCGACACGTTTGCCAAGTCTGCCGCTTACAAGGCGCTAGCGGCCGAGGACAAAGGGGTCCTCACCGACCTCACGCTGAGTGGCGAGCATATCTCAGACTATCTCACGAGTGAGAAGGCAAGGGCAGTGATCATCGACTTGGCGATCAATGCAGGCTTGGGCGGTGCGGCTTCCAAGCTCTCACAAGGGATGAAGGCCTATATTGTGGCGAGCAAAACCGTCGATAAGGCTACCCTCAAGACAGCATCAGAGACCGATGTGCTTAAAAGCATCAAGCCCTTCGCCAACTTCCCAGACCGTGTCCAAAAAGCCATCGATGATGCCTCGCTTGCTGGTTCATAGTCTGTTGTTGGCCTTTTTTTGCTACGTGGGCTGCGCCAAAATCCCACATCGGGCTACAGCAACGCCCACGAATGCAACGCTTACCTTGGGAGAGCTCTTGTTGCCGACGTACCGCATGCTCGGCAAGCAAGTGGATGCGATTTCGGTGGAAGACGTACACAAGGTTGGTGAATCTTGCAGTTGGGAAAGCAATATGTCTGCATTCACGGCGCAGCCTGTGCTCCAAGCTATGCTGGATTCGATCTTGCATGTGTTGCGTTCCGATTTTGAGGAGGTGTGTGCAGCGACCTCCGATACCGACATTACCGCTGGCGAGGCGCATTTTGTCGTGGATCTTGGTCGTCATGATGACCACTTGATTTCGCTGGTGCATACCGCGACGATCGCGTATCCTGGCGGGAAAGGGCATCCGATCACCGCGAGCATCCAATATGATCCTAGGACGGGGCGGCAACTCGCCATGCCCACGCTTTTTAGCCTCCAGACCGATGCACTTTATCCGCTGTTGCGGCGACTGGTGCTTGCAGAAATCGAATCAAAAGAACTGTTGGAGGATGCTGAAAAGGTGCTCTTTGACAATGGAGCACAACGCACGGAGGAGGTCTTGACGACATTTTTGATGACTGAAAATGCATTGGTGTTCTTTTTTGGGCCGGGCCAATGCGGTCAACTTTATTGGGCCGAGCCGTTCACCGTGGAATTGCCTTGGGATACTGAGATTTGAGCTTTTGCCTACGGTTCAAATCCATTGCCATTTTCGGGCCGGTTGCCGTTTGCAGGGCCTCTGGCGGCGCATCGCTCCGAGGGTTTGAACGCATCTGCTGCCCAATGGTCGCGTTTGTTGCAGGGATTGGCCCAGGTGCAGCCCACGATGCGCGTCAACAATATCGACGTGCGAGCTACTGATCTCATCAATGCCCTGCTGGCAGCTGGGCTAGAAAACCACATCGACCAATACGAAATGGCGATGCCCTAGGCTCATTTATCTTGATCGATGGCCTTGGACGCGCCTCGGATGCTACCACACCGCTTCTGGCCCCGCTTTTGCAGGCAGAAAGTCGCGCTGTTCGCTGGAAATTGTCTATATATTTGGGCCTGAAATGAATTTCTTATGCGTCGATTTTGTTTTGGATTGTGCCTAGCGATGTTATTTGGGCAGTGGCTGCCCGCCCAAATGAAGCAGGGAGAGATAAAGGCTGCCCTGCGAATGTTGCAAGCAGCACCGACGTTTGGGGCGGTGATCGATTCCCTACGTCACCATGATTACCTGCCCGACTCGGCGAATATATCTACGCTTCGTGAGGCGCTGTGGCAGCGATATCTTTATGGCTTTGAGCGTGACTCACTGTTGCAGGCCGATTTTGAGGCTGGCATTTGCCGCTATGCGCCTGGCAAGCAGGGACGTTTTTCTATGAAAGTTGTGGGGGCGCGGCCAGATCGCGGTTACCCGGTCTATATCGGGCTACACGGCGGGGGAGGAGCCCCGGCCGAAGTCAATGATGAGCAGTGGGAGCAGATGCAGCAATACTATTTGAAAAGTATCGATACAGGCATCTATGTCGCTCCACGAGGCCCGAGCAACAATTGGAACCTGCACTTTGACGACGACGCCCAAGCATTTTACAATCATCTGCTAGCCGATCTGCGATGTATGGCCGGGGCAGATCCTGATCGAATCTATATCTTGGGCTATTCGGCAGGTGGGGACGGCGTCTATCAATTGGCACCGCGCATGGCGCCGCAGCTCGCTGCAGCCAGCATGAGCGCTGGTCATCACAACGGCGTAAGCCCTGTGAACTTGCAGCATGTACCCATGTTGTTGCAGGTCGGCGAATTGGATGCTGCCTATGACCGCAATTTGGAAACTGTGCGTTATGCGAGGCTGCTTGATAGCCTGGAAAAGCAATTTTCAGGGGACTACCGGCATCAGGTGTACGTGCACGCAGGAGCAGAGCACAGCTATGTGCGCGACCGGCAAGGCGCACGTTACCTGGCAAGTGTGCTGGGTGATCCCAGCGCATGGCTTGTCGATCGCGAGAAATCCAATGCTTCGCTTGCCGTCACCGATGCTGTGGCTTGGCTAAAACCGTATTGTCGCGAACCTTTTCCGCAGCATTTGCGTTGGGATGCCCGCACCAGTTTGCAAGGAGATCGTACTTGGTACTGGCTTTCAGCGCCTCCTGTGGCTACAGTGGATCGGTCAACAATCGCAGATGCGCATTTCGAAAAGGGACAGAATCGTATCATCATTGAGGAATTTGTGGGGCAGCTCCAAATCCATGTGCACGAACGGATGGTGGACAGTCGCCGACCGCTGATCGTCGTAGTACGAGGCAAGGAATATTTGGTCACATTGCGGCCAAGTATGCTTCAGATGGCCATTTCAATCGAGAGATATGCCGATGAAAGCTACGTTTTTTGGCAGATGATTGATGTATCAGAGGATATGGCCCAAAAGATAACGGTGCGCTAGATTGTAATTGTCAGCCCTGACATTTTCTGAATTGATATTTTTCCTCTGAGATACGCCCAATTGTAACAAGGGCTATTTGATGCCAATGTAGTTTCAGTGTGTACCAATCTGGAGGAGACGAATGAATCGATTCTGAGCCTGCGGCAGGCCGATCGACGATTTTCTTCTAGCACAAATGGCTCAATATCAATGACTAATAGCAAAAATCATCGAATTCGAATGGTCGATAGCCCAAGGGCTTCCGCCTCGCGGAACAGGCGCCAGCCGTGGGTTCCCCTAAAATGTTACACACGCATATCATTTGGTTCAGTCATAGCCTTCTAATTCTATCTATCTATCTATCTATCTATGAGTCCACTCCGAAAACCAATATCCACACCAATATGTTAATAATCAATTAGTTAAAATGGATATTGCCTAATAGCTTGCAAGGGAATCAAAGTTGCATCGATGTTCAAAAAGAGTTCCAAAGGTACGGTTCCCACCCTT
>JANORP010000116.1:0-3662 GCA_031415375.1 Bacteroidota bacterium
TAAAAATCTCCATAAGCCAATCCGTCGATCTCCGAGCCTGAGGTGTGCGTGATGCGGACGATTGCGCCCCGGTCGGGCAGCACGAGCGTATTTTGCATCACCACAGCATCGTCAAAGCCCGAAGGTAAGGCTACCAAAACAAGGCCCCCCCACACGCGAGAGCCTGCGAATGCCAGAAAACGTAAAGGCCGCCTACTTGGCGCGGGTTCAAGCAAACAAAAGGAATTCCTGCAAGGCGGGGTGCTCACCCCTTGTACACCCGCCCGATTCCCAAGCAAATTGCCTGAATCTCCGATACGCCAAGCCGATTTGATCCACAAGGCTTTTGTGGTTACTATTCAGCCCTAAATTAAGGCCAATTCTTCACTTTGGCACAGGTTTGTCGTAGATAAGTTGTCTTGCATAGGCGCTCCACAAGCTGGATATTGTCAAAAATTGCACCCTTGAGTTTACGTCAGAAGATTGCAAAACTTGAAGAGCTGGTTGCGGCGCAGGCCGCAATGATCGACAAGCTCTTGGCGGAGATAGCGATCCTTAAGGTCAAGAAGAACAGTGGCAACTCCAGCATGAACCCTGCGAGCGACTTGAAGCCCACTGCAAAGACCAATCTTCGTGAGAAATCGGGCAAGAAGCCTGGCGGGCAACAAGGACGCAAGCCTGGGAACCTGCCAAAAATGAGCGACGCCCCCGACCAAAATATCCAGCATCGGCCTACTGTTTGTACTGCTTGCGGGAAGCCGCTTGATGGAATCCAGGGCTCCGTTGCCGCCCGCAGACAGGAAATTGAGGTGCCGCAGATCAGCGCCCTTGTAGTCGAGCACCAGCAAATGGCGGTGGCTTGTACCTGTGGGTGCAACAACCTCGGCACTTTTCCCGATGGAGTGGCCCCGGGTGTTCAGTTCGGCAAGTCGTTCGAGGCGCTGACCGCGTTCCTCTGCACGCGACACTACATCCCCGTAAAAAGGGTGCAGGAGATTTACAAGGGCATGCTCGGGGTGAGCATCTCCACGGGTGCCATTGGCAGGCTGATGCGCAGGATGGCCAAGCGTTGCGAGGCGGCCTATGCGGACATCAAGGCCGAGGTCAAGCGGGCCATTTACATCGGCGCTGACGAGACCGGAGCCAAGGTGAACGGGGAAAAGGGCTGGTTCTGGGTCTGGCAGACCCCGACGGTCACCTATATCGTGTTCGCCATGTCACGCGGCTTCGAGGTCATCGAGGAGCATTTTCCAGGCGGGTTTCCCGAGGCTTTCCTAGGACATGACAGCCTGGCTGCGCAGTTCAAGACCGTTGCCAAGGCCCATCAGATGTGCATGGCGCACATCCTGCGGGAACTCAAATGGAACATGGAGGCCTACAAATGCAAGTGGTCCGAACAGATGTACGATGCTGTCAACCTTGCCTGGAAACTCAAGGACGCTTTGACCCCAGGGCAACACGGTAGTCACCAACAGTGGGTGATGGATGCGGAAGAACATCTGACCCAAAGCCTCACAATCGACATCCCTGCCAAAAACAAAAAATCCCTCTCACTCAAGAAGCGCTTCATCAAGAAAAGGGATGCCGTATTCCAGTTCCTATATCATCCAGAAATCCCTCCTGACAACAACGGCAGCGAAAGGGCAATCCGCAACGTCAAGGTAAAGCAGAAGGTCTCAACACAATTTAAGTCACAGCAAGGAGCGATAGACTTCGCAACCACAAGGTCGGTCATTGACACCGCGATCAAGCAAGGCAGCAACGTCCTGGACGCACTGAGGGATGCCGCTTAATTGGGGCTGAATAGTAACCTTTTGTGAGAAAAGAACACTGATTGCAAAAGCATGATTATCAGGGCTATCCTTATTATGGACGCATTTTCACAGGGTTTTCTTGGATGATAGGCTGCAGTTCCTAAAAAGAGACCACTTTAACCAGTTGTTTCTAGCATGTTGCTGTGGAGAACACTGAGGTTTTGACGCTCTGCCATTCAAATCGCTTCAAATATTCCAGTTCTTTGATTGACTCCATGTACATATTTGATAGAATCCGAAAACTCTCTACCATTCCAAGATTTCCAATATCCTTCTTTGTAGCCATCTACATATTGACCTTGGCTTTCGAGCTGACCCATCTCCAAATATGTCCGAACGATTCCATACCCATCTTTGATTTGACCAAAGTCGAGTTCCGTGCCACTCGAATCACGCACATAAAGAATATTCAAGAGCCTGTCGTCATGAAAGAAGTATGACACCCTCAATTTACCATTGGAATAGAAATCTTCATAAGTGCCTTCCAATTTTCCATTTTTGAACGACGCCCTTATAGTCAGAGTTCCATTTTCATCATAAATTCTAGATGGCCCATCAAGGACACCCTTGAAGTAGGTTTCAATACTAAACGTATCATTTGTGCGATAGCCATGAAATTTGACCTTTTCTCCAGTGAAGTCCTTGCTTTCCAAAGAATCAATACTACTACGGTTATTTGATCCAATTGTATCAATCGGGTCTCTAATTCCATCTCTGTTACCGGAGTTCTTGCATCCTCCAATCAACAAAACTAAAACCAAAAGGATCCATTTCACGACGTAGTCAATTCTGCCTAAATACATAATTTCTTGGACGACTATTGTTTTGAGGCCTATTTGCCTCTTCTTTCTCTATAATAATTCGATCTGCAAATGGATTGGGGTCCTTTGGAAGTTGCCTATTAGTCCCACGATCTCGGGTTTCGATAACCACACGAAAGAAAAAAGGACAAATAAAATAGATACGACCAGTGAGTTTTCATTAGATTATTTTTACATTCAACTTCTACAGTGATTTCAAATATATTCACCTTTCGCGGTGGTTTTAGGGCTTTCAGCAATCGCATTTCTAAGTGCTTCGTTTTCAAAAAACGTTCCTTAAATGGAAGGCTGCCCTTCAGCTTTTTCTAGGGTTTTGCTCTGCGATTCCAGCCATTCGAGGCCCAAGTATGCGGGCAGCGGATTCTGTGACCCATTGGCTTACCTAGCATTATGTTGTGCAAGATATTGAGCTACTCCGATTCCTTTCCGAGGTCTTTCGTTTCGGGTATTCGTTTACCATTTTCATCATAAGATCGCCAAAAATCTTCCTTTTTCCCGTCGCTCTTCTTTCCAACACCCGACAATTTTCCATTCAAATGATACTCTTTTGAGATGCCATTTGGGTAGCCCCTCCGATATATATTGGTAACATACAACTCCCCTGTTCGATAGAACATTCTCGATTTCCCAACTCGGGCATAGTCCTTCTTTTCACGATCCCATCGAAATTCATACTCCTTTCGTACGTTGCCATTAGGCCAATACTCAATCAACTTGGAACGCTTGGAATTGTTTGAATAGGATGTCATCGACAAGATATTCCCGTCAAGGTAAAATCGTTTCCAAACCCCTACACAGAGTCCATCATGCATTTCTGTCGTAAATTCGATGTTTCCATTTGAGGAGAAAGACGTATCTCGTTGGCAATACAAACTGCTCGCGTAGGCTAGAAACAATAGAATTTTTAGAACAAATTTTCTTCCAGTATTTATTGACAGAAGCATATCATTATTATTTTTTAGGTGCAATTGTAATTCCACGATTGCTAGCAGTGGCTGCTCCGGTGCCGTACAATATACCATCGGCATTCCCTCCCGATCCTCCCTGA
>JANORP010000117.1:0-10159 GCA_031415375.1 Bacteroidota bacterium
AAAGGCCGAACCCAAAGGATCTTGAAGATCACTTTGGGTTCGGCCTTGAAGAATGAAACAACAGAGCAACGCCGCCACTAAAAGGAAGCGTCGTGCCATCAATAGACGATGCCTTGCTTTTTCAAATCCTGAAGCACCGCATGGATGCCTTTTTTGTCGATCGTGCGAAGTGCAGATGTGGACACCTTAAGGGTTACCCAACGATCTTCTTCGACGACGAAAAATTTCTTCACGTGGAGATTAGGAGCGAATGTCCTACGGACTTTATTATTCGCGTGGGAAACGTGGTTTCCGTAAATCGTCCTTTTTCCGGTTACATCACAAACTCTGGCCATGATTCAAAATTATGTTTTTCCCATACGGGACGGCAAATATCAGAAGAAAATTGAAAATGAAAAATGAAAAACAGAAAATTATCGCATTTGCCGCTGTTTTTTGGTGGATGACGCGCCAAGCGGACCTGTTTTGCACAGTCTTGGGGGAATTTTCCGTGTGCGATTCTCAATTATCTATTACTTTTGCGCCATGATTGAGAAGGTGCTCATTGTCGATTTCGGTTCACAATATACTCAGCTGATAGCCAGGCGTGTACGTGAGCAAAATGTATATTGCGAAATACAGCCGTTCCATAGTAAGATTGTCTTGAGCGAGGACCTGAGTGGGATCATCCTGTCAGGTAGTCCAGCCTCTGTGTATGGGGACGATGCCCCAAGCATCGATTTGGCTGCCATTTTGGGGAAAATCCCGGTATTGGGCATCTGTTATGGCGCCCAACTTATTTCTCACAACTACGACGGCAAGGTGGAGAGCGCTGGCAGCCGCGAGTATGGCCGAGCACAACTGAGTCAGGTCGCCCCTTCTCCCCTGCTGACCGATTTGCCAGCCGACTCCGTCGTCTGGATGAGCCATGGCGACAGCATCACGCAATTGCCTGTCGGCTACGAGTTGATCGCTAGCACAGACTCTGTGCGCAATGCCGCCTTTCAAAACACCGACTTGCAAGTCTATGCTGTGCAGTTTCACCCAGAGGTGACGCACTCGGCAGACGGTGCAACGATCTTGCGCAATTTTCTTTATCATATATGTGGTCTCCACGGTGACTGGACGCCTTCTCATTTTGTCGCGAATACTGTGGCTGAGCTCAAAGCACAAATCGCTGGCAGCAAAGTCGTCTGCGGATTGTCTGGTGGAGTGGACAGTACTGTAGCAGCCACTTTGATAGATCGTGCCATCGGCAAGGACTTGTATTGCATCTTTGTCGATAATGGCCTGCTGCGCAAAAATGAATTCCAAGACGTGCAAACCCAATACAAGCAATTGGGTCTCAATGTCATAGCTGTCGATGCGCGCAGGCGCTTTTTGGATGCTCTCGTTGGGGTGAGCGATCCAGAGACAAAGCGCAAGATCATTGGTCGTGTATTTGTAGAGGTCTTCCAAGAAGAGGCGCAAAAAATAGAAGGCGCAAGCTACTTGGCACAAGGCACGATATATCCAGATGTGATCGAAAGCGTCTCTGTCAAGGGACCTTCGGCCACCATCAAATCCCATCACAACGTGGGCGGTCTTCCCGAATCATTGCATCTCAAAGTGGTCGAGCCGCTGCGCTTTCTCTTCAAAGATGAGGTGCGAAAGGTAGGTTTAGATTTGGGATTGGCGAAGGAATTCATCGGGCGTCACCCCTTCCCTGGCCCAGGATTGGCGATCAGGATCATCTCTGATATCACCGATGAGAAAATCGCCGTCTTGCAAGAAGTCGATCACATCTTCATCTCCGAATTGAAGAAAGATGGTCTTTACGATACCACTTGGCAGGCATTTGCAGTTTTGCTGCCCGTCTTGTCGGTCGGCGTGATGGGCGATGAGCGCACGTATGAGAATGTCGTTGCATTGCGCACGGTCACAAGCGTCGATGGTATGACGGCCGACTGGGGACGCCTGCCCTACGAGTTCTTGGCCAAAGTGAGCAATTTGATCATCAACAATGTAAAGGGCGTGAACCGCGTCGTTTACGATATCAGTTCCAAACCCCCAGCTACAATTGAATGGGAATGAAGCAACAAGTAATGCGGTATTTAGGGGTCCTGATCGTGCTGTCGCTTTGCACAGCTGCACAGCTATTTGCACAAACCGGCACTGACGAGCGGGCGCAGGAGTTGGTGTCATTGGCTAAGAAGTATTACAGTACCAAGAATTACTTGGATGCGGCCACGACCTATGACCTCGCTACACAGCGGCCCAGCAATGATCTGAGCAGTTTCTGCATGTATATGGCGGGAACAGCCTATTATATGGCTGGCGACAAGGTCAAGGCCGACAATGCCTTGAGTCGGTTCATGTACAAATTTCCCGACTCCAAGTACATTGACGATGCACGCTACCACCGTGGGGTCATCTTGCTGGAAAGCCAGCATGAGAATGACCGCGAGCGAGGCCTCGACGAAATGTTCAAAATTCTAGCGGGCAGCAAAAACCTACAAATCAAAAAAGATGCAGAGAATGCTGTCAAGCATTTTATCTGTGAAGTCTATGAGCCATCGACGCTGGAACTCTACAGCAAATTTGTCGATGAAGCATATCGCCCATGGATGGTAGAAGGCATCTGTCTGTACTACCATCGACGTGGCGAAGCCTATAAACTCGTTGAAAAAATCAGGGAATATGAGTCCAAGGGTGGGAAAATGACGCCTATTCTCAATGGACTCAAAGGCAAATACCAAAATGGCAAAGTGAACTCTGTCGATCGACTGAACATCGCAGTGATGCTCTCCTTCAATCTACAACTTGCCGATACCTCACGTGTTGTACCTGCAAAATCTGAAAAAGCTTTGGAGATGCTGGAAGGGATGATGCTTGCCGTTGATTCGTTGGGAAAAGGAATGAACAAGCAACTCAAAATCAGCGTCTTTGACACCCGAGGCGACACGACATTGATCGGCAAACTACTTGACAGCTTGCAACGATTTGGTCCCGATGTCATCATCGGCGATATCAAAACGGGATTGGCAACGGCGATCAGCGACTGGGCTGAAAAGCACAAGGTGGTACACCTCATTCCCCGCAATCCTGTGACCGATTTGATTATCAATAAAAAATATACCTTTCTCGTGCACCCTTCTCTGCGGGTCCATGGAGCACAGATGGCCCGCTATATGGTCGATAAGGAAAGAAAACACAAATTCATCGTCTTCAACGACCGAACTTATTTTGCCGACAAATTTGCGCAAGGATTCAAAAACGCGATTTCCAATGAGGCTGGCGTAACGGTGGTCGAGAAAATCGTGCCATCCAAATATGGAGAGTTGCAGCCCAAATTGAGTGCAGAATTGCGTGCAATGAAGGATGGCGGCTATGACGCAATCTACGCGCCGCTAGCCAATGAGGAGAGCGCAGGTCTGCTCATGGCCAAACTCAACTATGACAATATCAAAGTGGAAGTTGCTGGCGGCCCAGATTGGGAGACCTTTTCGGTAATCGACCAGGAGCTCAAGGCTTCCTACAAGCTCAAATACTCGTCCTTTTACTACGAAAACAATGATTCCGTCGCCTATGATGGCTTGTATCGTCACTGCCTACAGACCTATTCCTATCGCCCTAGCATGAACACCGTGCAGGGTTACGACATTATGATGTGGCTGCTGACCGTGAGTAAGTCCATGAATGGAACCAATGACTTGGCAGATGTGATCCGCAAGGCTGCATCCTACCATGGTATTCACCAAGATTTTTATTTTGGTGATCAGCAAGACAATCAGAAGATCAATATCTTACAGTACAACAATGGCCGACTTGACAAGATCAACTGAGATCAAACGTAGCAAAGCTCTCTTTCAAGAAGCACTGAAAGTAATCCCCGGGGGAGTAAATAGCCCTGCACGCGCTTTTCGTAGCGTGGGCGGCGATCCATTGTTTATCCAGCGTGCCGAGGGGCCTTGGATGTGGGATGAGGACGGCAATCGATATCTCGACCTGATCAATTCGTGGGGGCCACTCATTTTGGGGCATGCCCATCCTGTGATCTTGGCAGCTGCTGAAGGGGCCTTGCGCCACTCATCTTCGTTTGGTGCTCCCACCAAACTGGAAGTGGAAATGGCCAAGATGGTCTGTTCTTGCGTTCCCTCGATCGAAAAGGTGCGCATGGTCAGCAGCGGTACGGAAGCCACGATGAGCGCCATTCGCCTCGCTCGTGGCTATACAGGCCGCGAGAAGATGATCAAATTTGCTGGTTGCTATCATGGTCATGGCGATAGTTTCTTGATTGCAGCTGGCAGTGGATTGATGACCCAAGGCGTGGCCGATAGCCTAGGCGTGACCAAAGGGGTCGCGTTGGATACATTGACAGCCGCTTTCAACAATCTCGACGAGGTCGAGGCGCTGGTGCGCGCCAATCCCGAACAGATTGCGGCGATCATCGTCGAGCCGGTCGTGGGCAATATGGGCCTGATTAAGCCGGAACTTGGCTTTCTAGAAGGCTTGCGCACGATTTGCGACCGCGAAGGAATTTTGCTGATTTTTGATGAAGTGATGACTGGCTTCAGGCTATCCTTGGGTGGCGCACAAGAGCTCCTAGGAGTGCGACCCGACTTGACTACGCTTGGCAAAATCATAGGTGGTGGCTTGCCTGTCGGGGCATACGGTGGCCGCGCAGAAATCATGGATCATATTTCCCCCTTGGGAACAATTTATCAAGCGGGCACGCTCAGCGGCAATCCTGTAGCGATGGCCGCTGGCAAAGCGATGCTTGATCTCCTCAAAGCAGATTCGGATTTGTACAATCGATTGGACAGGATCACAGCGCAATTGGAAAGCCAAATGCAGATGCTGTTTGATAAGGCAGACATGCCAATGTGTATCAATCGTGTCGGTTCCATGATCACATTCTTTTTTCATCCAGGCCCAATACGCAACTACGAAGAAGCAAAAAAGGCCGATACTGCCTTGTTTTCAAGCTTTTTCAAAGGCTTATTGCACCGCGGCGTCTATTTGGCACCTAGCCAATTTGAAGCACTATTCATCAGCAATTGCATCACAGAATCCGAAGTCGGGATCATTCTTGCTGCCACTGAAGACTGGATCAAAGAATACAAGCACAGCTAAGTCGCTGCAATACAAGATTGCCCGCATAAGTTTGTGCACAACTAGCCAACAAGTTTTTGCTGGTTAATGTTGTCAATTTTTTGCATTCCTCAATTTCTTTGCCCAATTTAATACCGGATTTGGTTCACCTGCATGGTAGGTTCATGTCAGGGAGTCCTTAGATTGATTATCGGTAGGTTCGGATGAAGCAATTTGTTTCAACAACATCTTTCTTATTGCTCCTGATTGCAGGCTCATTGCTGCATGCCCAAAATGTCGGCATCGGCACGGCAAGTCCGATAAGCAAACTTCATGTAAGCTCCAATGCCTCAGCAGACGGCATTTTGATCGACAATTCTGGTATCAATGGTGATCCACAATTGCAATTGGGCCTTGATGGGCAACCGATCATCACCATGGGGATCGATGATAGCGATGGCGACAAGTTCAAGATCGGTACGACCGCCCTCACGAGTAGCACGCGCCTCACGATCCAACCCAACGGCTATTTAGGCATCGGCACCTCCTCCCCTAGCTACCACTTGCATGTAACTGGGTCCCGTGCAACCGACTACGTAGCGTATTTTCAAAATGGGTCTGACCAAGGTGCAGCGATCGTCGGCTATTCCTCCAATACATTTAACGGTGTCGGGGCAGTGAGTGAAAATGAGTCTGGCTTGGGCATCTATGGCGTGCATCTACCAGTGACGGGCAATGGCTGGGGCGTCTGGGGAACATCCAACAGCTCAGATGGCATCGGCATCCGAGGTAGCATACCGACGACAGGGTCGTGGTTGGGGTATGGCGGCTATTTTGCTGGTGGCATTGGATATATCAATGGCCTCTACAATCTCAGCGATGCTAGGGCTAAGAAAAATGTGGCTCCTTTGGAAAATTCCTTGGATAAGGTGAGGCACCTGCGTGGTGTATCCTATCAATATGACAATGCAAATGTGGGGAAGTTCACAGGCGACGACACAAGAACATATACAGGATTCATCGCCCAAGAGGTTGCGCTCGTCGTGCCTGAGGCGGTGGCAGATAAATACATTGTGAGCGATGGCGTTGCCACCAAAGGTGCGCTAGCAAATATGCTGCTCGTAGATCGACAGACGGTCAAGGTCGTGGACTATGTCTCCCTTGTGCCTGTCTTGGTTGAAGCGATCAAAGAACAGCAATTTTACATCGAGCAACTCGAAAAGCGGATTCAACAATTGGAAGGTCATCACTGATTCTAGAGGTAGTAATGGTATGAAGAAGAACTCTACAAAAATATTGCTTGCTTGCTTGTCTCTGAGCATATTTTCTTGGCTCTCAGCACAAAATGAGTTTTACAATGACGGGGCCGATGTGTATGTCCAGGCTGCTGGGGGGCTCATCTTTGTGCAAGGTGACGTGATCAATGATGATCAAGGCGGCAACATAGGGCGCATACACAACTCTGGCGACATCCAACTCACTGGTAACTGGAGCAATACCAGCACCACCAGCAACGTGTTTGATGCATTCGCCGTTGGAACCACCACATTTTTGGGAACTGGAGCTGTACAGACGATAGGTGGCACGTTTGACACCTATTTCAACAATCTCACCATTTTGAAGTCTGGAGCTACCACCCAGGAGGTGCGCTTATTGCGTAACTCATTGAGCGATGGAATCTTGAACCTCACCAACGATTTTTTGAACACACAGACGTTCAATTATTTGGTTGCGAATCCAAATCCTGCTGCAATTGCACGGACTGGGCCCATCGCACCCACCAACATCATGCATAGCTTGACAGAAGGATACGTGACGAGCACGCCTGGCAGCGCCGGACGATTGGGTCGTGCAACCAGCAATCTATTTCCTGGAGCGACCTATTTTTACCCAGTTGGCAATGCTACAAGATTCCGCCCCGTAGTGATCACCCCCACTTCGGTCGGCAACAACGTATATACAGTTCAATTTGTGAACCTCCCCACGTTTTCAACCAATTTGAAGGTGGCCACATTGAGCACAATCAATCCAGCTTGGTACCACTTTATCGAGCGCGCCGTCGCAGTAGGATCCCCAGAAAACATTCGTATTTATCATGATTTCACGCCCGACAACGTTTGCGATATCAACAATGTCACAATGGCGGAGTGGAATCTTGCTCTTTGGGATGATCTATCTGTGACCACAAGCACTAACCCTGCCCCTTTCATGAGCTGGACGCAAAAGAGTGGCTACCCTGGTGCCTATCCAACACCATGGATCAGCAACGCTTTTGCCTTGGGGGGCTTGTACTTGGCCCCAAACATCAGCTCATGTGTGTTTCCTGTGGAATATGTCTTCTTGAAAGCTAGGCCATTGGAAAAAACAATCATGCTGGACTGGGAAACAGCCTCCGAAGTCAACAATGCTGGTTTCGAAGTACATAGAAGCACGGATGCCACCAATTTTGAGTTTGTAGGTTGGGTCGCAGGTGCTGGCAATACTAGCAGTATTACGCCCTATAGCTTTGAGGACACCGACGTGGTCCCCAACCAACGCTATTTCTACCGCTTGCGTCAACTGGACTTCAACGGCGGCGAGGCCATCTCCAATACTGTGGAGGCTGTCTTGCTCAAAGGTCAAGAATACATCGTCGGTGGGTTTTTCCCCAACCCCTCCAATGGCAACGTGAATCTATGGATGAGCCTTTCGAAAGACATTTCTTTCACAATGGAGGTACACAATGCACTGGGCCAAATCGTACACGAGGAGTCACGCGATGTGAACTCGGGCTATACCAAAATGGATTTTGACTTCTCTAAACTTTCAAAAGGCAGCTACATTGCCAAGGTGAAGTTGGGAACTGAAGTCGTCACCAGAAAGCTAGTCATCCAATAATTGGATCATTCGAATATTGGAAAACCTCCTTAGAATCAATTTTCTTTGGAGGTTTTTCATTTTTTAAACGCGATTTTATCTAAATTTTCAGCATGAAACTGCAAGTCCTTCATTTTGTTCTTCTGGCCTCGCTCGCGCTAGGGTTCTTGAATTCTTCTGTCGTAGCACAAAAGTCCAAAGGGAAAAATACGCCTGTGGAGACTACGCCTGCTTTCGAAGTAGCCAAGTCAGGCACAGATGCTGGATCTTTCAAGATCTATCACCAAATCTATGAATCCGCGATTTTATACAATGACTTTGCGGTAGCCACAGATGCGATGTACCACATGATCGCGCTTGAGCCCAACAATGCTGCACTCAAGGACACCCTGGCTGCCCTCTATTTCCAGCGTGGCGCATGGCCACAGGTGGTTTTGGTAACTTCGGAGGTGTTGGCGGTCAACGCAGAAAACCAAGGTGCCTTGGAATTGCGAGCAGTAGCTAACCAGAGCATAGGCAGGGCAAAGGAATCCTTGGAGGACTATGAAGGGTTGTACAAGCGCACCAAGAGCCCCTACCACCTGTATGAGATCGCGGCCTTGCAATTTTCCATGAAACGATTTGGCGAATGCGAATTGTCGATTAGGCAACTCCTCGCAAGTGAAGAAATCAAAGACAAAACCATTGTCATCTCGGTCCAGGATGGTCGGTCTCAGGATGTGCCATTGCCTGCAGCTGTCATGAATCTCAATGGTGTACTAGACCTTGAGCAAGGTAAAAAGGCTACTGCAAAGGCCTTTTTTGAAAATGCCATCAAGATCTATCCTGAATTTATCTTGGCTAAAAACAATTTGGACGCAGTCGATGCGATGAAGTAAGCGTCAAACGGGGCCACTTCTCCTGCTAGGCATCTCATTGATTGCTGTCAAGGTATCACAAGCTCGAAATCGACTTGATGACGCACAAGACCATTCACCAAGATCTCCAGTACATGCGTCCCTTGATAATGCTTTCTTGTGGTAAAGTCGTGAATCAACTGCGCCTTTGATAGTTTGATGGACTCGCCTGGTGCCAAGGATAATTCTTTGAGTTTGAAAATCTTTCCAGAGAGTTTTCCATTCTGTTTGCAATAGTGAATTTTGTAATCGACCACGAGTTTCTGGCGGCTTTCTTTCGTAGATGTCAATTGAAATGTGAACCGCAGTCGATCGCCTAGTACTAGTCGCGATCGATCCAGCGCAAAGACTTCAAGTTTCACAGAGACCTCGTTTTCAAATTCAAAAATATTGAGTGCTCCTGGGTGCCCCTTTTTGATCAGCGTTCGACACGCGTGTTTCACGATCCATGCAGTGCGCGCATTTTCCATGTCCCATGCCCCCACTAGCTCCAGCATGTACTCGGTGTGGTCCTTGGAGAGATCATTGAGATGGTTGGCGACCGATTTGCGCACATACAACGAAGAATCTGATTTGAGAGCCTCCAAGATGTTGCGTGTAAGCAAAGGATCTTCAAGCACTGCATCCAATTTGAATGACCAAGGTAGCCTAGGGCGACAACCTTCGGAGGCTAGTCGCCTCACATGTTCATTTTCATCTTGTGCCCATGATAACATGACTGCAAATGTGCCTGCCACATCTCGTCGGATGAAATGGCGAACGGCAAATTCCGATGAACCAAATCGCGTAAAAAATTTGAGGGCATCCAATGAAAACGAAGCTTGCTCCAATCCAAATTGAGCAACGAATTCGGGAAAAAGGAGGTTTTGGTAGCCCTTGGGCATATTGGGGATGACCTCCTTGAGGAGTTCTATAGCTTTTTGAATCTCTTGAGGAAGTAAACTCCCTAGGACCGTGGCACAATGCCGCATTCGCTCATTCAACGAGCGCTCCTCAAGATCTAGGCAGACTTGTGTCATAAAGTCTGAGGCGGGGAAAGCTGCCCAAACCAATTGGATTTCCATCGCCAAGCGTTCAAAATAACGCCGATTGAACATCTCTTTTAGTGGATCTGACATGTTGCGAATATACGCTAACGAGATTGTTTGGAAAAAAAGGATGGAAGTTGCCAGGCTTGGGTCAAAAGCAACCGAAAGTTTCGCTCCAGATCTTGTCTCGAATCCCCGATACAATCGAAACAAGAAAATAAATTTGTCATGTGTAACAGTACTTGCACAAACCAAAAAATGTCCTTAAAAATATACACATTTTTTCATAAAACACTGATTTACATACATTTTTGATGACTTTTTCTT
>JANORP010000118.1:0-12544 GCA_031415375.1 Bacteroidota bacterium
AGTTTTCGACATGTTAATGGAGCATTCGTTCAAGGCTGTTCGTTAGGCAATATAGGCCTCTATGATGCAAAAAGGGCTATTTTTCCAGTTTTGACGAATCCATTCCAATCTGCTAAAAGGTGTCGAATTCGACACCTTTTAGCAGATTGGAACCCAAGGCCAAATACCTCCATTTTTTGACAAAAGTAAATTTTACAATCCAACTTGTTTTGTTATTTAGCATTTTGTATCTATCTTTGTATCATATCAAGGAGATGGGTTAGGAATTGATATTGGGAAAGGAGCTTGATCAATCATGAATATGAATGGTGGCGGATAACACTCCATGTTGGTGTGTAAGAGGGTGAGGCATTGATGTTAAGGAATAATGTTGGCAAATGCTTGGCCGAGGCAGTATGGGAAGTAATGGCGAGGTGGGAGTAGGAGTGAAATATGGGTAGTGCTGATAGGAGAGGCGTTGATAGGCATCGACGAAGGTTTTTTACCATCCGAAGGTAGTAGCCTCAACATCACTTGAATACATGCAGGGAAACGCTATGAGGGAAATCGCCCATTGGTTTACTATGCTTGCTGTTGAGGGAGGCTGACGGGAATCCAGAAGGACAGTTTGTGCATTAACGAATTCAAATTCAATTACTTAAATACTTGTTATGGCAAAGAAAAATCAAAAAATCATCGTCCAAGGAAGGGAAATTGGCATTTCCAAGATCGACGATATGGATTTTATCTGCCTCACTGACATGATCAGAGGTGAGGAAGGTAAGGATCATATTCGCAATTGGATGCGGTCCAGGAACACTGTGGAGTTCATCGGGCTTTGGGAAACGATCCACAATCCCGACTTTAAAGGTGTCGAATTCGACACCTTTAAAAAGGAGGCAGGCCTGAATAGTTTCAACCTTACACCTCAGAAATGGATTGAATCCACCAATGCCAAAGGCTTGATTTCTAGATCGGGACGTGCAGGTGGTACGTATGCACATGAAGATATTGCCTTTGAGTTTGCCATCTGGATAAGCCCTGCTTTTAAGCTGTATTTGATCAAGGAGTTTCAAAGGCTCAAGAAGTGGGAAAATGATCGGAATCGCCTAGAATGGAATGCAAGGCGGCTATTGGCTAAAATCGGATATGAGCTGCAAACTGATGCCATTCAAAGAAATATCATTCCGGTGACCAAGATTCCCAAGGGCAGGAGAGGAATCATCTTTGCGGATGAGGCAGAGGTTTTGAACATAGCCCTATTTGGGATGTCGGCCAAAGAATGGAGGGAGCAGAACCCTGACAAGCACCTGATTGGTCAAAACATGGGTGACGATGCCAGCATTGCACAGTTGCTGGTGCTCAATAACCTTGAAGCCAAAAATGCCGATATGATCGATCAAGGAATAGCGCAAGGAAAGCGAATGGCAGTATTGAGGGAGACTGCAGTTAATCAGCTTCGCGTATTCATCAATGACTATCGCATCCAGAAGCTGGAAAGCGGGGATGTTAATTATGTACTTGAATTACCGCCTGCGTCAGTGCGACATCCATTGGCCAAAGATGTCGGCTAGTCCCTTAGTGATAAGCAGAATAGCACGAAGGCCTCATATTTTTTCCTAGAAAATCGGGTACCTAAATCCATTTAGGAGATTATTTCAATATGTTTCATAAGTGTCATATTGACTTTGATATATATTTTATGTAGTATTGATATAACTAATAAAAGATTTAGTGATTCATTTGGATGATTAATGCATCCTGATAATCTTATGACATGTCTATATATGTTCTTTTTAGCTTTTGTTCTTGTTCATTTTATCAACTCAAAACTTCTGTAAACTATGAAAAAGTCATTCTATTTGATGGCCCTGCTGGGCGTACTTTTCCTATTGCCATCTTGCCAACGCGAGGTGATCACTGCAGATGATTCTGGGCTGTCTTCGCCTTCAGGGCTGCGCTTGGCCAAAGATTATGATGCTTTAGGCACCATGATAGAGACTACAGCCGAGGCCGCATATAGCATGAAAGTGTCGGCAACAGTCGTAGATGTTAAGTGGGAAAGTGTCGGAGGCCGCGAGCTAGCTTTTGTAAGGTACACAGACCAAGCCGGGGAAGTTGGCAACTTTGCTGTAGCCAAGACGATTGACAACAACGGTCGTAGCAAAGGTGATATCCAGCATGAATACGATCTGCTAAAGGTGACTGTCGGTTGCAAAAACGTGAGCTGCTCGACCGGCAATTGCGCACTCGGAACGCGCGACCAAAACGGTTGGACGATTTATCAATGCGCTTGCAACCTGAGTGGTGGTAATTTTGGTCCTGGTTGCGATGTCGAGATGGTGGTTTCTGCTGCACTTGAAGTTCCTTGATGAATTTTTTGAGCCATTAGGCTTCTATTTTGTACTTGCGCATTCTCCTAAATATCGGGGAATGCGCAAGTCGTTTTTCATCGCCGATCTGCCTGCATCCCAATCCCGGGATTTTCCATGTCGCAGGGTGACCCAGAAATATGATTGAGATTCACAACAAGCCAATTTTTGATCGCCACATTTTTCCCGTTCACAACAAATCATTTTTCCTTAATTTCGGCCCTAGTAATGACATTTCTCAATCCCATATTCCTCTGGGCCTCATTGGCGGTACTGATTCCGATCATTGTACACCTGTTCAATTTTAGGCGACCCAAACGGGTACAATTTTCAGATATCTCTCTCGTCAAAGAGGTGAAGAAGTCTGTTGTGAAACGTATGCGTCTGAGACAGTGGCTATTGCTGGCTGCACGCATCCTTACGATCCTCATGCTTGTGTTTGTCTTTGCCAATCCAGTTTGGCGCAAAGACAACAACGCCGCCATCGCTGGATCGGCCTCGGTCGCCGTCGTCGTCGATAACAGCTACTCGATGCGCGGCGGCAATGACAAGGGTGTCTATTGGATCCAAGGCCAGGAATTTGCTCGAGAAATCATCGAGGCCTATAGCCGCAACGATGAATTTTTGGTGATGGGCAGCGATGAACCCAAGCTGCATTTCAGTTTTGGAGAGCAGCAAGCTGCCGTCAAGGAGCTGCGCAAGCTAGAAGTCGTGCAAAACAGCCAATCCCTGCCTGATCTCGTCTCCGTAGTCACAGATATCTTTGCGAATGCCTCTAATGGCCGCAAAGTGTTGTACTTCATCAGCGATTTTCAACGCTCGACCGTCTTGCCAGACAGCCTCCTCAAAATGGCTTTGCCCGAGGGGATTGAGGTAAACCTCGTACCGCTCACCACGCGCCAACTCAAAAATGCCTATGTTGCCGATCATGCGATCACCACACAGATCATAGAGAAGGAAAAACCGGTCAATCTCAAAATGACGCTGGTCAATGATAGTCCTGAGCCCCTCAAAAATGTGGGACTGCGCGTGGTGACCAACGGCGAGGATCGCCCAGTGGCGACCAAGGATTTGGAGCCGAGCGAACGTACTGAGGTCATCGTGAACCTACTTCCGAGGACACCAGGATGGCAATCGGGCTATATCCAAATCGATGACAACCCGATCGACTTTGACAACAAACGCTTTTTCAGCTATTACGTGCCTTTCCGTGAGAAAATGCTGATCGTCGAGGAAAAGGTAAATCCCAAGCTCCATCTGATGTTTGGGGGCGATGTACTCGACCAGTTTGAGGTAAAATTCACAAGTGCTCGCGACATCGCCAGTGAAAATCTCAATGATTACAAATCCTTGATGCTCGTTGGATTGAATGAAATCTCGTCGGGTTTGCAGGAAAAGTTGGTGGCCCATGTAAAGGATGGCCGCAGCATCTTGTTTTTCCCTGGGGAGGAGATGAATGTCGCTTCTGTAAATCCCCTGTTTCAAACGTTGAACATCGGTACATTTGGACGCAAAATCGAGTCAGAGGTGGGGCAGATAGCATCTGGCGTAGATTTGGAACACCCCGTGTTTGAGGGCGTGTTTGCGAAAAAAGGACCCGGTCGCAAGTTTGATGCCCCCATGGCATACAAATACTATGAGTTTCGCCCCTCGACCAATGCCGTTCACAATGCGATCCTTCGGATGAGTGAGTCGGCACCGATCCTTTTGGAATCCAAGCCCGAAAACGGTCTGTTTTTCACTTTTGCATTCAATCCAGCCGAGTCTTGGACAGATATGACGATCAAGACCAGCGGCTTGGCGCTCATGGTGCAGCTTGCACGCATGATGAACCAGACCCAGCGGGTCGAGGCGGTCATGGATCTGGGCGCAACAGATATCCTGCGCATCAAGACCGAAGGGAAGGAGCCGATTCAGCTGCGTGGCATCGACGGGCAAGAGGCTACGCCTGAGCAATTTGTGCAAAGCGGCTACGTTGTGCTCAAGTTTGACAAGCTGCATTTGCTCGAAGGCAATTTTGATTTGGTGCAAAACGATACGCTCTTGGAAAAAATATCCTTCAATGTACCTGATGAAGAATCTCGGCTTGCGGCGCCGAGTGAACAGGAAATCAGAGATTTGTTGGCTAAAACAGGCAATGAAAACATCCATGTCAACCCAGCCATCAGAGGCGGTTTCGGCGATGAAATCAAGACACGCACAAACGGCGTACCGTTGTGGAAATATTTTTTGATCGGGGCTTTGGTCTTTTTGATGGCGGAGTTTCTGATCTTGCGTGTAGGCACAAAACCTGCTGGAGCGAATTGATGAACAGTGTATTGTTTCAAAATGTGTCGATCGTGGACCCGGGTTCGCCTTGGAACGGAATGCATGCTGATGTATTGGTGGTCGATGGTGAGATCGCAAGCATTGCTGCTCCCTTGTCGATCGATAGCACACTTGCAGCGGCTAGTCATATCCCGACTGCAATTGGAGGTTGCCTCAGTCCCGGTTGGGTCGATATGCGCTGCCAATTGAGCGATCCTGGCTATGAGCAACGAGAGGACCTGGATAGCCTAGCTGCAGCAGGTTTGGCAGGCGGTTTTACGACCCTGGTCACCCAACCTAACAGCCTGCCGGTGATCGACAATGCGGGTCAAATCAGGGCTTTGATACAAAGAGCTATCACGCTGCCCTTGTGCATATGCCCTATGGGTGCGTTGAGTGTGGGTGCAGCGGGCAAGGATTTGGCTGAACTCTATGACATGCATATCAGCGGTGCAATTGCGTTTACCGATGGCCGCAAGGGCCTCGAAAGTGCACAATTGTTGCTGCTTGCATTGCAATACATGAAGCCCTTTGCTGGACTAGTCGTGCAGTCGCCACTCGACCAGAGCCTAGTAGAAGGCGAATCTGTCGCTGAGTGCGTGAGTTCCGTTCGCATGGGCATGAAAGGCATCCCAGCAATGGCAGAGTCGATGCGCGTAGAGCGCGACTTGCGGTTGCTGGAGCATTCTCCAGGCAAGCTGCACATCGGGCCCATCACAACGCTAGAGGCGATCGCGCTTGTGCGTGCTGCCAAGGCGATCGGATTGCAGTTCACGACCGAGACCTCGGCCTTGTACTTGCTGCTGGATGCCACTGAAAACGAAGCTTTTGACCCTGTGACAAAAGTCTATCCGCCACTGCGAGAACTTGCATCGGTGTTGGCTTTGCGGGCGGCGGTCTTGGACGGCACCATCGATGTCGTGAGCAGTTCACATCATCCGCAAGGACGCGAGGAGAAAACCCATGATTTTTACGATGCCTCATTTGGTGCCGATGTCTTGGAGACTGCATTCGCTGCAATGATGACGGCATTTAAGGGGGAACCGTATGCGCTGGAGACTGTGATCGCCACGATCTCTGTCTCGCCGCGAAAAATTTTGGGCTTGCCATCGGCTAGCATCCAAGAGGGGGGGATGGCAGAACTCACACATTTTGACCCGCATCTTGTTTGGACGCCAACGGTGGCCGATATTCGCTCCAAGTGCAAATACAATCCACTCATAGCAAGAGAATTGCAAGGCAGACCCCTTGGTACCTACGTGAAAGGCTGCTTTCATCGCATCTGAGTACAATGGTCGGCCAACCATGGCCAATCGCCATTCAAAAAAGCCAACAATGTCTAGAATATTACACATCCATTTGCCAAATGAAGTGCAGAGGGGTTGTGAAATCGGGCTATTTTGTGGAATTTTGGAGAAAATTGAATAACAGGTGTTTATGGTAAAGGAAAAGTACATGGTTAGCACAGACGAGGCGATCACGCTGGAAGACAAATTTGGCGCACACAACTACCATCCAATCCCCGTCGTTCTCAGCCGCGGTCAAGGGGTTTATGTTTGGGATCCCGAAGGCAACCGCTACTATGATTTCCTGAGCGCTTATTCTGCTGTCAACCAAGGCCATTGCCACCCACGCATCATTCAAGCGTTGATCGATCAGGCACAGAGTTTGACATTGGTTTCCAGGGCTTTCCACTCAGATAAGTTGGGTCTAGCCGAGCAGTATCTCTCCAATTACTTTGGGTTTGAGAAGGTCCTGATGATGAATTCGGGTGCAGAAGCAGTTGAGAGTGCCATCAAGCTCGTGCGTAAATGGGGCTATGAGATCAAAGGTATCGAGCCACACAAAGCAAAAATCGTCGTCTGTAGCGACAATTTCCATGGGCGCACGATCTCGATCATCTCTTTTTCGACCGACCATAGTTCTAGGGGCGGTTTTGGACCCTATACACCTGGTTTCGAAGTGATTCCTTACGGCAGCATCCCGGCTTTGGAGCTTGCACTGCAAGACCCAAATGTGGCTGGTTTTCTGTTTGAACCTATTCAGGGTGAAGCTGGGATCAAGATGCCTGCCGATGGTTATCTGCGGAATGTGCGGGAGCTTTGCAGCCGCTATAATGTCTTGATGATGGCCGACGAGATACAGACTGGGATCGCCCGCACGGGCAGGCGCCTTTGCTGCGACCATGAGGAGGTACGTCCAGATGTGTTGATACTCGGCAAAGCGCTTTCGGGTGGTACTATGCCTGTCTCTGCTGTCTTGACCGACCGCGAAGTGATGGACATGCTGCATCCTGGGCAGCACGGCTCCACCTATGGCGGCAATCCGCTTGCTTGTGCAGTGATGGTAGAGGCGTTGCAGGTCGTCGAAGACGAAGGTCTAGCCGAGAATGCAGAGCGCATGGGACAGATTTTCCGTGCCCGTCTCGAAGCCATCAATCACCCCATGATGGAATTCGTGCGCGGCCGTGGCCTCCTCAATGCCATCGGGATCAGGCCTATCGGTGGTTATCGGGCCTGGGATGTATGCTTGCGCCTCAAGGAAAACGGACTCCTTGCCAAGCCTACCCATGATCATATCATTCGGTTTGCACCGCCGTTGGTGATTACAGAGGATCAAATGAACGAATGCTGCGACATTATTGCAGAGACGATCTGCTCGTTTGAGGTAGGAATCTGAGAATACCTCGAAAAAATACAGGGATCAAATTCTTGCGAAACATGCTGGATGCAACGAGATTGCATCCAGCATGTTCTTTTGGTGGACAGTTGATGGCCTTGGCTTGCACATTGTGGAAAACACATTTAGCCCCTCGGTATTGATTTTTGTCGAATTAAACCTTACCTTTTTGCAAATTGATTGCAGGTGCCCATGATGTCGCAGTTACGTCAAAGTTTAAGGTGGGAAAATCTGGATTTGAAAGGTATCACACTTTTCGGAGGGGCTAGGCTGGTAGTTTTGGAATGTATTGCAAAATCAATTTTTCAGTTTCTCTTCGTTAATAATTTAAACGTGGAATTGCTATGAATCCAAGTACAACAGAAATTCAGACTGAGCGCGAGGCCTTGTTGGGACAGATCAGGGCTTGGGAGCATGAACTCGATGAGATGTTTGCTGAAAACAGCAGGCTCGTCATGAATGCGGAGACAATCGAAGACAAGAAGTTGGTCGCGCATTTTGAAAACCAATTTGCGATTCAAAAAAATCGGTTGGATCAGATGAAACACCAACTGAAACTAGCGGGCGCAAGCAGCAGCATCCAAGAGGGCGTAAGTGAATTTGCAAGTTATTTCAGCAGCTTTAGGGATGCTTTTGTAGCCTTTTCTGAGGGGCTGATGTAGTCGCTGATGAAGTGCTGGACGGCTTTGGGCCTGACAACTACCGCTTGGAAATCCCGATGACGTTGGGGATGGGCCATGCACGGTCATTTTTGTCGGATTCATTGAATCCCGTTTCGTAGCTTCCATATCCATCAAATTCAAAATCATGGGATTTGATGTAAAGTGATGCCTCTGGGCCGCCCTCAAGGTACATGGCGTTTTTGAGATCGATCTCAAGGGCCAACAACATCTCAATGAATTTGTGGACTGTAAACGGGGATCTGCAAAAAATCATCAGTGCTTTGCCCGATTTGTCCATTCCCATTACGACCATACTCCACATCTTGGGCTGAGCGCTCCAGCGATTTTTGCGATAGCAATCTACCATCCTGATACCTTGGGTAGCATACTGATATTTGGCTAGGAGCGACCTCCAATCTTGGCATTCACGATCGATGATCTGGAATGGAGGAAGTTTGGCGTCCTCTGGTTCAAAGGCGACAATGGTATTGTCATCGTTGATATGGCCATTGTTGAGTTTGTCGCCACATTTCATATAGCCCACATTGGTGATGCCATCCATTTGAAACATGCCGGCATTGATGGTTGCAGTTTGGTCAAAATCGGTGGCCCACTGCCTTGCAGTATGCGACTTGCGGTCGTGCAGCGCAGCCGTGAGTAGTTTGAATTTCCAAACAACTGGGTCGATGCGCAAGATGGTAATCTTGCGATTGCCGACGATCGAGGGCTCGCTAGCGCTAAATGTACCGATTTCCAGACCTTGATCAAGTAGCTTCCAATCTGCATTCGGCTTTGGCGACGCAAATTGTAGGTACAGCGCTAGGAGGAGACTGAGGAACGGGATCATATTTGATTTTGCAGATAGACGACGAGGAGGCTGACGTGTAAATCGACAAGCAGGAAGATCAATATTCCCATCGAAATCCAATAATGAAGCTTGTCGAGCTTGAAATAACTACGCATGGTCTTGGTCACTAGCCAAAAGAGTCCAAACGATTGCAGCATGAGGAAGATCAATGGGGCATAATAGGTCATCTCCATCACCTCCATCCCCATGGAAAGCACCTGTCCAGCAGAACCGGGGCTTTTAAGAAGCATCCAGACGATGAAACCCAAGCCTTCCAGGGACCAGAACACGGCAAAAGCCAAGGAGGCGATCCCAAAGATCCAGCCCCAACGGTTTCGGATGCAAACCAAGACGCCACCTAGTAGCATCAAAAACCCAGCGATGATACCAGCATTGCCCATGAAGGCGGCAGCCTTGAGCTCGGTGAAGATCATTTCCACGGGGAGAAATTCAGCCATCGCGACCCAAGGTCTTATGGCGAGGTAGAGCTGACCAAGCGGCATCAAGATCATTGTGATGCCGAGTAGGATAAGAACGATGCGTCGCCAGTCGCTTGGCGCTTCCATCTGAGGCGCATTCGCTGATGTAGTAAGGTGTTCCAATTGCGATATTATTCTATTGATCTTCCAAAATTAAGCATTGGTGCTCGTTTTGTGGTCCATGAATCGCTGTGGGTGGAAAGTTGTATCCGAGGGCATGCATTTTGAGCTGCTTTCATACATGAAACACTTAGGTTATCCACATCATAGGAGATGTCTTTTGCCATTGAATCAGGTCCCTACAATTCAAAAATGTTCATCTAAATCGATTTTATAATAATGGACTCTCAGAAATTGGCCCAGAATCACTGTGAATTTGTTACAATTTTGGATCGTATTGTGGATAAGTATAATCATTGAGCTTTGGCAAAGGGCTTCAAAACTGTTTAATTAGGATATTGAAAGAAAACCATCATCGTTTGATGATGAAATATGCTTTGTTGAAATGAAAAAGTTTAAAAATATCATCGCTGCGATCATGACCCTATGCCTTGTACAAGGTGTGTGGGCTATCGCTCCAGGTGGTGCACTTGGAGGAGGGGGCAAGGCTGCACAGCGGCACGCGCCTCAGGAAGGGAAGGTCATTGTGGAGCCTGTCGTTACAGTGGGCCCTATAGTCGATGAAACCACAATGCAGACTTCGGCTGAATCGCCGATTGTCGAGCAGCCTGTCCACAGCGGAAAGATTCTGATCGGCAAGCCTGGTTCTGAAGGACAAGGAACCGATGAGGTGGGTGAAGCTGAGTTTTCAAAGGCAGTGATTGAGCACGATGCCAAAAAGGCTATGCGCCGCCAATTGAAGGAGTCCATCCAAAAATACCGCGATTCCAAAAAGCAGGAGTCTCCGACTTCCCCGCTCGATGATATGTTGGTGTTGTGTGTGATCTTGGCATTGTTCATCCCACCATTGGCAGTGTACCTCTACTTAGGAAGCATCGGCACCGAGTTCTGGATCAGCTTGATTTTGACGTTGCTATTTTTCCTGCCGGGTGTAATTTACTCACTCTACGTGATCTTGACGAATTGAGGCGCTTGCCTTCAGTACATATATAAAGGAGAGTCCCCGATGCATTTGGGGACTTTTTTTTTGGTGAAGGACTTTTGGAAGAGCGACCAATGTCTCGATGCAGACCATACTTCACCTCAGTTCTAGGTTTGACGATCTTGAAAACTTGGCCAAGTCCGCAGGAATGGCCCAAAAAATGTGATTCGTACATGTAGGTCAAGGTCGCGACCTTGACCTACATGGGTATGTTTGTAAAAATCTGCCATTCCTGCGGAATTGGCATGCATCAAACAATTTTAATCCAGAACTGAGGTTTTATACTTCTAGCAAC
This sequence comes from Bacteroidota bacterium, assembly GCA_031415375.1. Taxonomy (GTDB): domain Bacteria; phylum Bacteroidota; class Bacteroidia; order J057; family JADKCL01; genus JADKCL01. The sequence goes on from JANORP010000118.1 coordinate 10,723, forward strand.
TGCATTGCTTCAGCAGGAAATCGATTGGTGCATGCGAAAAGCATCTTCGGGTAGCAAGGCAGCCTTGCGGGCAATCGCTTCATGATTGGTTTTGGCTCTCAACGGAGCTGCACAGCGTAATCAAATGCTGTTAGGCTGCTATTTGTTGCGCCATTTCCCCTCAAACACGCTGTCTGCCATAAACGTATGCTCTGCTTTGAGCTCCATATTCATCAAATAGGATGCGTCGAGCACGATTTGGCTATCTACGCTCACGCCATTTGTTTGCGCTTTGGCTACCATGGTAGCATACACGACGGTGTCTTTGTAGATCTGTAATTGTCGCTGCCGAATGCGTGTAGCATACAACTCAAGATCTAGTGTGTCCACTACAAAATCAGATGGTCGGGGCCGCGATAGGGCGATGTGTTTGATTTCGTCGGCGATGATCTTATTGCACATCGAGGTTGGGTGCCCCTCGCCCGGGATAATGTATGCGGCAAAGGGGTATTGTGGATGCGCATTTTGGTGGGCACGAATGAGGTCCTTGGACCAAATGAAGGGGATATTTTCTTCGGTCAGGGTCTTTTTCAGAAATGCATCGCGCCAAGCGTTGTCGCTTTCAGGCAAGAGCATGTTGTCTTCATAATGAAACACGAGAAACACAAAATCGATCTCCATGGCGCGCAGCTCTGCAGCAAGTGCCTTGATCAGCATCCCATTCACGGCGAGGATATGCTCGATGGACCGATCCTTGTTTTCATACCAAGACTTGAAGGCCTCGGGCAAGATATTGAACTTGCTGCTCATGTATCGCCTCAGGAGGAGCGAAGTCATCGCAATGGGATGATCTTCAAAATACTGCACATTGTCACCCTGTATCGGCAGACCCTTGAGCATAAGCTGCCCGTTTTCAATGTCGTAATAGGGTTTCAGTCCTGTGCGAACGGGGAGCACAGTGCGGTCCATGTCTGAGGTGAGCAATCCAAACACGACCAAGGGTTTCTGAAAATGGGTTATGGTCTTGCGGCAAATAAGGGACGCTTGGCAGACGCCATAGCCGCCCACACCATAGTTGAGCAGGTAATTGTTTTTGGTGAAGGCTGTGTCGGTATTGAGAAAATCTTCAAAACATCGCACGCTATCGATGCACATACTGAAGGAATCGCCATACAGCAGCACTGGACGACGGCGACCTACGTGCACGACTTCACGATGGGTATAAGTCTCAGGATCGATCGATTTTGTCCAGCCGAGATAGGGGTGAGGATCCTTGGGAGGTGGATTTGTCGTATCCCAATGGTATATGAGTTTCCAATAGTCGGCATCCCATTCGTTGTAATAGTTGCCGGGATTTTTGAGATGCTTGAACTCATCACCGCTATGAAAGAGCACACGCCGCAAGGCCCACTCACCAATGAGCAAGGCAACAAAAAGCGAGATGGCAAGGAGGATTAAATTTTGACGCCAGCGCTTGCGCTTGGAAGTGACACTGGCTTTTTGCTTACCACCTGTGTCCTTTGCTCCAACGGTTTCTTGCGCGGGTGTTTCTGAAGTTGACGGGCTTTCCATATTTGGTATTGAACATATTATGGAAGAACAGCCTCACTTTGGCGCGACCCATGATCTGCTGTTGGGTAAATTTTGCTGAATATTTCGCAGCTTTAGCTGAGGCGCGTGCATGCTGCGAGGGTTTGGTCGAGGCATCGTTGGTTTTGGCATCCTTGGTGGATTCGTCCTTTTCCTTGCGACCGCCTTTTTCCTTCTTTTCTTTCTTCTCCTTGTCATCGCCACCACCAGGTAGAGACAGGGTCACATCACTTTTTGAAAATGCAGTGGTATG
>JANORP010000119.1:0-6187 GCA_031415375.1 Bacteroidota bacterium
CGCATGCGGAGACGGGGATTTCCAGCAATCGGTATTTTTCTGAGAATTGAAGAGAACCGTGCCAAAACGATTTTCGCAGTGCCGTGGATCATTTACCTTCCAAATAATCCGTAAATTGACCGCATGAGACGGGGTTTCCTGACGAGCAGTGTCGTTTTGTTGGCTGCGGCATTGCTATTGGGCATCGCCGGGGTCGTGACGACGCTTTGGGAAATGGGCCAAGAGGAGCAAGCGCTCATTGCAGGTATCGAGAAAGACATTCAAAATGACTTTACCGATCTTGTGCAATCGACGGCGGCTACGTCTGAACTGATCGCTAGCAGATATAGCCAAGACCATGACCTCGGTACAGGCGACGAAGTCGTGCGTCTAGCGCTTGACAAGGACTGCCATTTGGTCGATTGGAACAATTCCGAGCTCATGCCATCGCCCCGCATCATGGGCGATCTGTGCAGCTATCCCAATCGGCGTACACTCCAAGACAAAAACAAGATTTTTTACCTTTTGCGCAACGAGGCTTCTGGTTTTCAGGTCATTACTTTGATCCCAGTGGTGATCGACTACAAAGTCGTCAACGGGTTTTTGCCTCGGCAGGTCTTTCTCGGTCGCTACTCCGCGATGCCGACCGTGATGGCGGCCACCGACAAATTTGAGGTTCACATGCGGCAGGTCGAGGGAGGGATTCGTGTTTTTGATGCGGGCGAAAATTTTGTATTTTGCTTGAAAGCGCCAGATATTAAGGTCTTTACGCAAGGCGCAAGGCGGTTGGCGCTAGTGCTGTATGCGCTCATGCTCGTCTGTTTATTTGCCGGCCTGTACCACATGTTTATTGGGCGGTGGTTTTCGGTTGGGGCGCTACGCATCCCCGGGCTTTGGCCTTATTTAACACTACTATTTCTCCTGCGTGGGTTGCTCTTTTATTTGGGCTTGCCCAATGCCTATTTGAATACAGAAATTTTTTCGCCAGTGGTGTTGGCGATCGGTCAATATGCACCCTCCCTAGGGGATTTGCTGATCAATGTTGTCGTGTTGCTGCTCGCCACTTGGCTCATCATCAAGACTTATCGCCGACGCATTTCGCGCGTTTACAAGCGGGCTCTGCGGAATGAAATATCGGCTTGGACCCTGCATTGCGTCATTTTGACATTGTGCGTGCTGCTCACACAAGTCTTTTTTGCCTTTGTCCAAAACGTGATCGAGCACTCGGTCATCAATTTTGAATTCGAAAATGTATTTGATCTAGACGCCTACAGCTATTTGGCTTTTGCAATGATCGGTGCAGCCTTGGTGGCTTGGTTGCTGGTCTTGCTGGAATTGCTACGATTTTGTTTCCACTTTCTCGGCGGTGCGGGCAAGCTTTCCAAGGCCCTCCTCTCCATCGCTTGGTTGGGCGCATTTTCCTATTTCCTCATGGGACTGGATTTCGCCTACCTCATCTCGGTGCCCGTGGTCGTGGGCATCAACTTACTCATCTTTGCGCGCAGCGCCCGCAGCCTCATTTTCAAACTGGATTTACCCAACTTCTTGTTGGTCATCTTCATGTTCAGCCTGCTCACCATGATCGGCATCGTCAAGGGCAATGACATTCGTGAAAATTTGGAAATGCAACGGGTGGCCGATCAGCAAAGTGACGACCACGACCTTATCACCGAATTCGTCTTTGACCGGGTGGAGCGCGAGGTGGAGGCTGAGGCATTTTTGCTGGACTATACCGAAATGAAAGGGTTGAGCCGCCGCCTCAAGGAGCAGTTTTTTGAATCGAGTTTCAAGGGTTATGAGGTGCGCATCTTCATTTACCGATCAGATACGCTCGTGGACAAGACGGGCGACTATCGGCCCTACTTGGCGCCCAATTCCGATCCCAGCCTCGCCCAGATGGGGACAACCACGATGACCGATGGCCTCTTTTTGGTGAAGTATTACCAGGGGCTCTTTGAAAATATCTATATCGGCCAGTTTGATCTCTTGCTCAGGAGTTTAGGTAGCATGGTCGTCTGGGTAGAGCTGTTGCCGACTGAAATTTTGCCCAATCGTCTGTATCCTCAGCTATTGCTCGACGACCATGTGCGCAACAAGGCGCTCATGGCCAATCAATATGACTACGCCGTCTATAAAGACGCGCGGCTGTTTCGCAAGCATGCCGACGCACCTTTTCCCATTTATTATGCAGGGCCTAAACTGGGCGGCGCCCATACCTATAACTACTTGAAAGATAAGAGTTACCACCATCTCTATGACCAAGTCGCCAATGGCAAGATTGTCGATGTGCGCCGACCGCTGCTCACGGCCTTTGACGTCGTAAACGTATTTTCCTACATTTTTTACTTTTTTGTACTGGCATCGATCGCATTGATGCTCCCGATTTGGCTGGTGCAGCTCATCCAGGGGCCTTTGCGCATCCGCAATCTGAGCTTGAAGGCCCGTATTCAAGCTTTTTTCCTCCTGTTGTCGATATTGCCCCTCTTCATCGTGGTGTTTTTCCTCTCGCCCTATATCAAGGAACACATTTTTAAGGATATTCGCAGTGATTTGCAGATCCAAACCCAGCAAATCGCTGGTTATGTGAGGGAGGACTACCTCAAACTCAGGCGTTATTCCACATCTTACTCAGCAATACATGGTGGATTGTTGGAAAACCTGCGTGAAACCCTCGATGAGCGTCTCAATTCTATCGAGAAAGCCTTCGGCAACGACATCAACATTTATTACAGCAACGGCAAACTGCACCTCAGCACCCAGCCTTCGATCTTTGAACTCGGCCTCACGAGCCGGTATATGAATCCGGAAGTCTATCGCGCGATTCGCAATGGCTCCGTTTCAGATGTCGTGATCGAGGACAAGATCGGAAACGTGAACTATTTTAGCGGATTTTACCCGATCATGAGCGACGACCGCAAGATCGTCGGCTTCCTCAATATCCCCTATTACAAAAACCAGGAAAAGGTGAATGAGCAGAGCCTGCGCCTACTCACCTTGCTGGTCAATATCTACGTTTTCATTTTCCTCGCCATCGGCATCGTGGCCGTGGTGATTTCCAACTCGATCGTGCGGCCGCTGGGCTTGCTCAGCATGAAGTTGAATGCCACCAACCTCGGTCGTCAAAACGAGCCTATCCAATGGGACAGCAGCGACGAGATCGGGGAAATCATCAGGGCCTACAATGAGATGCTCAAAAAACTGGCCGAGTCTGAAGAAAAACTCGCTCGGAGCCAACGGGAAATGGCTTGGCAGGAAATGGCCCGCCAAGTCGCCCATGAAATCAAAAACCCGCTCACACCGATGCGGCTGAGCGTGCAGCACCTTGTGCGCACATGGGCGGGCGATAAACCCGCCAATGAGAAGCTGAACACGCTCTTTCAAAAGGTCACACATACTATTCTCGTGCAGATCGAGTCCCTCGTAAACATCGCCAATTCGTTTTCGCAGTTTGCGAATATGCCTGAACCACGACGCAGCAAATATGTCTTGCAAGACGTCTTGCAAGAGGTATATGACCTCTACGCCAACGAGGGCGATGTGCAATTAGAATTGGATATGCCTGCCGAGGAATTTTATGTATTTTCAGACCGCGACCAGCTCTCGCGCGTGTTCAACAACCTGATCAAAAATGGGAAGCAGGCGATTGAGCACGATGCAGGCCGGGTATTGGTACAATTGCGTGTCGAGGGCAACCTCGCGCGTGTGACGATTGAGGACAATGGCAAGGGGATACCTGATGAGATCGGCCTCCGTATCTTTGAACCTCGGTTTTCAACCAAGTCATCGGGCATGGGCTTGGGGCTAGCAATTGTGAAAAAGATCGTAGAAGGCGCAGGAGGCAAGATCTATTTTGAAAGTGAAGTCGGTAAAGGAACACGATTTTTTGTGGAACTGCCCCAAGCTTGAGCAGCTGCTCAAGTATTGCCTACTGGCGATTGCCTTGGCGATGCCCTGTTGGGGTATGGCGCAAAACACAAAACTCGTCGTCCAATCCCTCACCTTGCAAATGGGGGACACCCTGCGATTGGAGCAGCAGCACCTTGTGCCCTTTGGGTTTGACATGCAGATCGACGGGCGTGCAGTCGATGCCGCCGCCTACGAGATCGACCTCCACAAAGGCTGGATCTTGTTGCGCGACAGTGGTTTGGATGGCAAAGTGGCCTCAGCGACCTACCGCTATTTCCCCCAATTTTTGCAGGAACGTTTTGCGCTGCGCACGTTCCGAGTACGCGCAGACACCGTCAAAGGCAAGCAAGAAATCTATGTGGAGGAATATTACAAGAGCGACGAGCAGGTGGTCTTTTCCCAGAGTGCGATCAGGCGTAGCGGTAGCATCTCCCGTGGACTATCTGTAGGCAGCAATCAGAGTTTGAGTGTCAATAGCGGATTGCGCCTACAACTGGAAGGCGATCTCGGCGACGACCTCAAGCTGCAGGCTGCGATCACCGACGAGTCGATCCCGATCCAACCCGACGGCACCACCCAGCAGATCAACGACTTCGACAAAGTCTTCATCCAGCTCGTGCGCAAAGACGACAAGGTGATCCTCGGGGACTTTGAGATCGATCACAAAGGCACACAATTCGCCAACTTTTACCGCAATGTGCAAGGCATAGGCTTCAAAGTACGCGACGAGAAAAAGGGCTATGCGGGCATCAATGGAGCCGTTGCCAAAGGCAAGTTTCACACCAATACGATCGCGGGGCGCGAGGGTGTACAAGGGCCCTATCGCCTCACTGGGAAAAATGGTGAACGCTTCATCATCGTCTTGGCGGGCAGTGAGAAGGTGTTTTACAATGGACAAATGATGACCAGGGGCGAAGGCAATGACTACGTGATGGATTACAACACGGGTGAACTCACTTTTACGGCCCAACGTATGGTGAGCAGCGCGACCCGTATCGTGATCGACTTTGAATACACCGACCGCAACTACAACCGATCCTTGCTCTTTGCCGATTTTGGAGCACAGTTGGCCAAAGGGAAATTGAATATCAAAGGCAGTTATGGTCGCGATGCCGACAACCAAAACGCACCCATCGACGGCCCATTGACCGATACAGAGCTGGATTCGTTGCGGGCTGCGGGTGACAATGCGGCACTGGCGGTCGTCACAGGCATCGACAGCATCGGCCCGCCAGACAATGCCTCGGCGGTGCGCTATGCACGTGTCGATACACTCGTGCAGGGGCGGCAGTATGAGGCCTACGTCTTCAGTACCGATCCCGTAGCGGCCTACTTCCGCATCACGTTTACCAACGTGGGTGCAGGCAATGGCATGTATGTGCGCGATGAAAATCGGGTGAATGGCACAGTCTTCAAATGGGTGGCCCCTGATAGCGCCACCCAGCGGCAGCGGGGCGACTATGCCCCCGTGCGCATTCTCGTACCTGCAAAAATGCTGCAAGTATTGGACATTGTGGCTGATTACAAGCTGAGTGCAAAGTCTAGCATCTACACCGAGGGCGCTTTCAGCAGCAATGACCTTAACCGATTTTCCACGATCGACGACCAAGACAATGGCGACTTCGCAAACAAATCTGGGATCAAGATCGAGCAATTGCGGCTGTCTGATTCCCTGCAAATGAAGGTGGATGTGAGCCACCGATTTGTAGGTGCCCGCTATACCAATCTCGACCGCGTCTATAAGGTGGAGTATGGCCGCGAATGGAACTTCAACGATCAGGGCGAGCGGCTCAATGAAAATGTGAGCGAGGCCATTGCCGAGTTGCGGTATGGCAAGCGGTTGCGGCTCGGGGTAAACGAGGGCTTTCGCACCTTCGGCGAGCGCCTCGTCACCTTCAAGCAGGCCTATGAACTGGAGAGCAGCCACAAGTGGCTGCAAGGCAAATATCTATTTACCACGATCTCCACTCAAGACAAGCTCGATACGACCTTGTCGCGCTGGTCGCGACACAATGGAGACATCCACAAAGATCTCGGCCATGTGAGGCCGGGTGTCGAGATCTGGATGGAAGACAAGAGCTTAGACAAAAATGGCGTCGCGCAAAATGGTGCCTTTAGCTTCATTGATTTCAAACCCTATTTCAAGACGATCAAGAATGAGAAGTTGGACCTCGGTGTGTTTTACAACTACCGCAAGGAGTGGGAACAATTGGACTCGGCCTATCGAGACAAGTCTGAGGCGCATACCGGCTCGATGAAAATCATGTGGGCGCCGATGCCTACGCTGAGCCTCCAAAACACG
>JANORP010000120.1:0-8769 GCA_031415375.1 Bacteroidota bacterium
TTCGGAATTGGCAAAGTTTTCAAAATCGTCAAATCCAGATCTGAGGTCAAAAATTAGTTCTATTTTCTCCAATTCGATGTTATACCCCCATAAATCGCGCTACAGGAATAGTTTTTCAATAAGCTGGAACTTATTGAAAAACTATTCCAAAATTCTCAAAATAGACCTAAATTCCTTTTGTTTAGGTCTTGACCGTGCTTTCAATCTTGAAATGGCTTCCGGAATCCTTCCCTCAATTTCATCGCATTGTATGGTTCGCCTTGATCATTGATTTCATCGGCCTACAATATTGGTTGAAGGCGTGTACCTGCCTATTGTTTTTGGCGCAGAAGTATCTTTTTAATTGACTTGTATTTCTAAAAAGTCGTAACTTGTTGCTTGAAGGGGTAAGGATTGTCGGGTTCGGGAGAATTTGATGTCCCCCGAGTATTTCCTAATTCTGGTAAAATGAAGCGAGCTCCTTCCGAGGACCTGTTCAGGCTCATAAGATCCTTGAGCAAGGGTGAAAAAAGAAATTTCAAGCTGCTAGCAGGGTTGCTAGCAGGAGAAAAGGACAAAAAGTACATCGAGCTTTTTGACGTAATCGACAAACAAGAAGTGTATGATGAAGGAAAAATTCTGAAGGTCTTGAAGGATCTCTATGGCGGTCAGTTGGCGGTAGGGAAGCATTACCTTTTCAAATTAATCCTCAAAAGCCTTGTCTATTTCCGCAACAATTCGGCGGCCGATGTCAACAATATCATCGAGCAGGTAAAGGTGCTGGCCGAAAAGGATTTGTACCCCCAAGCCACGAAGCTGCTCCGCAAGGGCTTGCAAGAAGCATCAGCCACGGAAGATTTCGCGAATTACCACACCTTGTTATCGTTGCAACTAGATCTGTTGGTGCGCACACAAAATGAGAAACGCTTGACCGAGCGTTTTGTAGAGATCGAAGCCGAAATATCCAAGGTTATGCATCAGATGGCAAACCTCGCAGCCTACCGATCCTTAAGCGTGCGGGCATTCCTGCTCCTGCAGACAAGGCAAGTCGTGAGCGGCAAGATCGATCAGGCAGCACTCCAAGCCCTAAAAAATGATGCATTGGTCACCGACATTTCACAGGCCTATTCAGCAAGGGCACGCATCGAGTACTTCGCACTGCATCGCAAGTTCTGCAGCCTGCACGGCAATCTGGAGCAGGCGATTTACTACTCAGATCGGCTACTTGCTCTGTATGACGAACTTCCAATGCTCAAGGAGGAGTCGATTAGGAACTACTACGCTGAGCTCGCCAATGTCTGTACGTACCTGCTGCGCCTTGGGCGAGTGCAGGAGGCATTCGCAAAGATGAAGGAGTTTGGTCGCTTCAGAGAGATCTATCCAAAAGCGCGCGTAGATTTTTTCCAATTTTACTACGTCATGGTTTTGGCGTCGGCCTTGCAAATCGGGGAACCTGAGCGGGCGATTGATCTAGAGGATGAAATCGAGCGTGAATGGAATACGGTCGAGGGCAAGGTGCCCAAAGCCCATGAAATGTGGCTGCGATATCTACTAGGCTACTCACATTTCATGCTGGGCAAACCCAAAGCTGCATTGCAATGGGTGAGAAAACTCCTTGCAGAGCCACGCTGCGAGGTGCGCATCGACATCCAAAGCAATACAAGATTGCTCAATCTCATGATCCACTACGAACTCGGCAATTATTTGCTTGTTGAGTCAGAAGTCGTGAGTACAAGGCGATTTCTTGAACGACACGACCAATTTAATGACTATGAAAAGCAGTCCTTGCGCTGCATCAAAGCTTTGGCAATTGCTGCAGACGGACCTCAAGCACTGTCCATCGCTGAAAGTTGGCTGCAGCGACTTACACGACTGGAGGTCGCAACCAGCCCCAAATCAACCAATATGCTTGATGTCAAGGATTGGCTTCAGGCACGCATAGAAGGTCGGTCCATGGCAGTACTGCGTAAGGAAAAGGCGCACTCTGGGGATCTGGCAGCCTTCATCGCTGCAAACAAGATCGCTTGACCAACGAAAAAAAAGGCACAGTAAACTGTGCCCATTATCTCCTTTACACGACTTGTGGCGCTTGATTGGTGCCTGGGGCATGGGGCAATTCCCATGTTGCACCAAAGATCCTTTCCTACTGGACAGTTGCAAAACTCATTTGCTGATATTTTTGTGTCCCTAGCTATCATTTTCAGGAAAAATGTCCTCACACAACGTTGGAATAGAGTCCCTTAGAGACATAGGGAGATTTGGGTGATGAAGTCGATTGAGTGGCCCCCTAGCAACAGGTCGGCCGATGACATTTGCATCGGCCGACCTGTATGAAAGGCAACATGTCATCTCTAATCGGTGCCATGGCAATCCCATCGGCTTCGATTAGTACACATTTCTCAAAATTTGTCTTCCAATGCAGCCAAGATGCAAAACCCATCATAGGCAATCATATAGACATTGACGCCGGCTTGTGGGTAGAGCGCCAATGTGAGATTGCCAGCATTGTAGGATTGTCTGGCCTGGCCTACAGTAAGGTTCCACTCTGTCGCCGCAATCTTCAACAAACGGTTCACATCACGTGGATGGATTGGATTGCTGAGCGCAAAGATCTGGCTCGTCGGCACCGCTGCTGGCAGAGCGGGAGCAAGCATCAACAAGGGGAGCAAAGCCAAGATGGAAAGGAGATTTTTCATAATCGTTTCAGAATTTGATTTACACGAAAATGAAAAAAAGGTTCGATCTCTGCAAATGGCAAGGTTTTCAAAACAACGTAATCAACTGTAATATAATATCTTGGATCCTTATTTTGTAAATTGGCTCGACCCAAACATCGAATATTCCCAAGCTTGCCATTCGCCGCTGCTAGCGACCCGCGCCTATGATAGCCTCTGCATCTTCAGTTTTGGGGTCGTAGAGAAGTACGACATCCCCTGCAAATCTGCTCTTGAGGCCCCATTGATAGGCACGTTTTCCAAGGGATTCGACCATTTTGGTGGGTCTGCCAACTTGCGAAACCAATTGGGCATAGAGCTTCTCGAAGTTCTTGGCCCCATGTGTCATTGCAACCGACCTTGATAGCTTGTCGCCTTGCATCGTAAGTTCCAATTTCAAGGACTTTGCCTTGCCTGCCTTGGCTTGGTGAATTTCAATAACCGTGATGCTTGCAGATGCACATACTTTGAGGGCTTCACAATCGCTAGCAACGAATGCTCCCGGCATCGGCAGCTGCTTGAAATGTTGCTTGGTCGGGACCACGCAATGTTGCACAAAAGCAGGAGTACCTTGGCCGTAGGCCATATTGGCGGGCGAAAGGACTGCGTATGCAAGCGCAATTCCCAAGAAGCAAACGGTTTTCAAATAGGTCATGCCTCAAAATTAGCAAATGAATTGGCTCACCGTTACATCGATTGTGAAAACTTCTCATGAAGTAGGCTAGTGGCGCGTGCCAACCTATGCCATTGTCTTGCCCCACGAATACAAGTGATTGTCTGTAGGCTGACTTTTTCCCCAGTTGTTTTTTGCCGACTTTCGCAAGCGGGAGTTTACAAGTTGTAAGTCCTAAAAGGCGTCGAGAAAGGTATCATGGACATAAGTGGAAGAGTATTGTTGCTAGCTGGCATGATTGGCATCGGAATCAATTTGCAAGGGCAAAAACTGATCGTACCGGAATCGCTAAGCCTAGGCCATGCGTCACAATCGGCAGCTGGATCGCAGCATGTGCGATTTGCAGCAGGTCAGCGACCAGCAAGTCGAGACGCAGGAGCTGCGCTTTCAAAACAATTTGGCGTGTCGGGCGCGGATAAGCTCAAGTTTGTGCGTACAGATGTCGATGGCTTGGGTTATGTCCATCATCGTTACCAGCAGTTCCACGATGGCTATCCAGTATTTGGGGCATTGCAAAAGGCGCATAGCCTCAATGGCGAGATCGTGGCTATGAGCGGGCACTTCCTGCAAGATTTGAGACCTGCCAACGTGCAGATAGGGGAGGACGATGCGCGCTCGCTGGCGATTGCCGTCAGCGGGGCCCAGAAACTGATCTGGCAATCGCCGGGTTCTGACCTGCAACTGCAGCGACTCACTGGAATGCCGCTTGCAACCTGGATGCCCAAGGGCGAATTGATATATGTCGTGAACCAGCGTGCCGAACTGTCGGGGACGCATCGCCTCGCTTGGAAGTTTGACATTTACAGTACCGAGCCGCTTTTCAGGGCAGACATCTACATAGATGCAGAGACGGGCCTCATGATCTGGCGAAATGAGAAGCTCCACTGCGCCGATGCCAACGGCACAGGCCATACCAAGTTTAGCGGGCAGCGCGCAATTGTCACCGACGATAGCGCTGGCACTTATTATCGGCTGCGGGAGACAGGCCGCGCCAATGGCGTAGAGACCTATAGTATGGACAATCAAACCGACTACAACCAAGCGACCGACATTGTACAACTCGACAATATCTGGGATACATTTCCAACCCCGACGCTGCGCGCTGGCCTTGATGCTCATTGGGGAGCAGAGATGACCTATGACTACTACATGCAGTTCTTCAACCGCGACAGCTATGATGAAGCCGCTTCCAAGCTCATCAGTTTTGTGCATTTCGACAACAACTACTCCAATGCATTTTGGAATGGGCAATTCATGACCTATGGCGATGGCGGCCAAAACAACCAACCTTTTTCAGGTTTGGATGTCTGTGGACACGAATTCACGCATGGCGTCACTGAGTATGCTGCCGGGTTGGTGTATCAATATGAACCTGGAGCGCTCAATGAATCATTCAGCGATATTTTCGGGAATTCGATCGAATTCTGGTCGCGCCCGACCGATGCGAATTGGACGATCGGCGACGACATCGGGGCTTTTCGCAGCATGGCTGCTCCCAAAGATTTCTTCAATCCAGACACTTACCGTGGGGCCTATTGGGTGACCTCCAACAGTGACAATGGCGGTGTGCATACCAACAGTGGTGTACAAAACTATTGGTATTACCTGCTCAGTGATGGTGGCAGTGGCATCAATGACAATGGTGATTCCTATAATGTAGGTGGTCTTGGCATCGACACAGCGGCACAAATAGCCTATCGCAATTTGCAGGTCTATCTCACCCCCAACGATGGTTATCAAGAAGCACGCTATTTTGCTGTGCAAAGTGCGATCGACCTTTACGGGGAATGCTCGCACGCCATGATCCAGACCATCAATGCATGGTATGCGGTCGGCGTAGGCAATCCCTATACTGGCATTTTGAATGCCGCATTTTACACACCTGACACCAGCATTTGCAGTTTGCCCAGCACGGTGCAATTCACCAACCTCACGACCTCGGGCTTGCATTACCTCTGGAATTTTGGGGATGGCAATACCAGTACCCTTGAAAATCCGAGCCATATCTATACAGTGGCAGGGGACTATACCGTGACGCTCATCGCCTTTGGATGCAATGGTATGACAGACACGCTGATCTTCGCAAATCGTGTGCATATCGATCCGCAGCAAGCATGCGCGGTCAATATGCCAGCCGATGGAGACACCTTGCTCCAAACGGGCTGCGAAGGCTTTTTGTATGATTCGGGCGGTGCGAATGACTATTTGCCTAGCTCCAATAGCCGCGTCACGATTGCGCCTGCCGGCAACCAGTCAGTGACGCTTACCTTTCAAAGCTTCAACTATGCTGCCGGTGACCGCCTCACGATTTTTGATGGCCCCAACACCAGCAGCCCACAGATAGGAATCTATTCAGGTACAGCGCTGCCGCCATCGATCACCGCCTCCAATGGTGCACTCACGCTTTTTGAGTCCACCAATGGTGCCAACAATCGCGCTGGATTCCAAGCCTCCTGGAGCTGTCTCGTCGCCGTGTCGCCGTCGGCGATCGATGGCAAATGCGAGGTTTTCCCCAACCCGACAGACGGCATTGTGCAGGTGCGCTGGGCGCGCACGCAGGCTGAGGCACGTTCCATAAGTGTAGTAGATGCGCTAGGGCGTGTCGTGCAGGTGCAATCTGGGCAGCATGTCGGAATTTGGAACGCCACGATAGACCTTTCGCAATTTCCAGCAGGAATCTATACCTTGCATTTGAAAGCAGGTGAGGATCACATTGCCCGAAGAATTGTCGTACAATAAGGCATTCAACTTTTGTACAAAAAAACCCCGCGCAAGTGGGGTTTTTGCATGTGGGTAAGGGCAATTGCGATCAACCCACCAGCAACTTGTAGCCCGTGCCGTGCACGTTCATGATCTCGATCTTGGGATCGTCTTTGAGGTATTTGCGCAGCTTGGTAATGAAGACGTCCATGCTCCTTGCATTGAAGTAGCTATCATCGCCCCAGATTTGTTTGAGGGCATCTTCTCGTTTCAAGATTTGGTTTTGGTGCAGGCAGAGCATGCGCAGCAAGTCGGCCTCGCGGGAGGTTATGCGTTTTGTTTCCTTGCCGTGCTTCAGCTCACGGTAGGTAAAGTCAAAGTCGAAGGTTCCTATCTTAAATAGCTCTTTTTCAGTTGTTTTGGTGTCGGTCGGAGAGGAGGGTAGCGCACGCCGCAGCAGGGCCTTGATCCTCAGGAGCAACTCCTCCACACTGAAAGGCTTGGTAAGGTAATCGTCGCCTCCGAGGTTGAAACCCTCGGCCTTTGCCTCCATCATATTTTTGGCAGTGAGGAAGAGAATCGGCACTTTTTGATCGAGCTTGCGAATGTCGCGTGCGACATCAAAACCATCTTTCTTGGGCAGCATGACATCAAGGATACAGATGTCAAATTTGCCTTCCTTCCACGCTTGCACCCCAGCCTCACCATCGGTCGCCTTGGTGACGACATAGCCCTTCACACCGAGAAATTCGGCCAAAATATCACCCAGATTGGGATCGTCTTCTACAAGTAGGAGTTGAGGATTTGACATAGTAGGGATCATTTTTGAGGGATGAAAAGGGTGAATGTGGAGCCTGAACCGAGGTCACTTGTCAGGCCTATATCGCCACCGTGTGCTTTTGCCATCGAGCGGGAATAGCTGAGCCCGATCCCAAATCCCTTGACATCGTGAACATTGCCCGTAGGCACACGGTAAAATTTTTCAAAGACTTTGCGTTGCGCCTCAGCACTGATGCCCAGACCCTGGTCTAGCACGACGATCTCGATGCCATCGGCGACATTGCGGGTGATGATATCGATTTGTGGCTTCAGCGGGCTATACTTGTTGGCGTTGTCGAGCAAATTGAAAATCACGCCACCCAAATGTACCTCGTCGGCCAACACACTTGTATCTGTTGCCTCAGGTTGATAGTCGATTTTGCCGCCACGCCCCTCTACGTAGAGACGAATGCGCTCGATCTGCTCACGCAACACAAGATCGATATCGGCAGGCTGCAGGTCTAGTTTCAACTCGCCACGCTCCAAGGCGGCCGCTTGGAGCACACGCTCGACCTGGATTTTGAGCCGCTCATTTTCTTGCTCTATCACCTTGGCATAGAGGCTAATGCGCTCCTTGGTTTGCATGTCTGGGTCACCTAGTGCCTCCAAAGCCAGCGAAATCGTAGAAATCGGTGTCTTGAGCTCATGGGTCATATTGTTGATGAAATCGGTCTTGAGATCGCTCAGTTTTTGCTGACGACGAAAAGCGAACAGGGCGATTCCAAAGCAAAACATCACGATCAGCACCAAGATCCCAGAGGTGGGAAGCACCAAGCCCATGGCTTTGATCGCAGGGCTAGTGTGGTCGGGGAACTGCAATTCAAGGTAATGCTCAGAGGAAGGGCGTATATCATGGGGGAATAACTGCACACGAAAATATTCACCATCATAATCGATCAAGGATTGCATTTGCATTTCCTTTTCCTTTTCCTCGTCAGACGCAAATCCTTCAGAATGTATGCCATACACATACCGTTCCTCGATCTCTCTGCGGCTGAGCTCTAGCTTGATCAATGAATCCAGTAGCGACATATTCAAGCGTTCGTGGATCGGGCGCATCTCATGGAGCATGCGCTCCACAAATCCACGCACATAATCTTTTGCGGCAGGATCACCAACTTCTCCTCTGAAAACGACCTCACTGTCTCCTTGGGTTACCCTAGTTTCGGTCGCTTGTCCAGAAATCCATTGTCCATTGATCAGCCGGTGACTGTTCACGCGGCGTTGCGTGATGCGTGTGGGCATGGAATCTGTAATGATGCGCCAAGGGGGGGCTACTTGTCGCATGTCGTGGTCATTGCTTTCACATTTGGGCGCTTCCAAACAAGCAGGCATCAAAAAGGGGAGACCTAGCAATCTGCCACCGCTGATCGCGATCGAGATTTCTCGATCTTGTAGCCGCTCGGCGACCGATTCCAGGGCACCCATGGCACGGTGCTGAAATTGTTTTTCACGCACGGCAACTGCATTGCGTACCCAAAACCACTGTACAGCGAGCAAGCCAAGCAGTGCCGCTGACATCACCACCACCAAAATGCGGATATGCCCTTTTTTCATTTCCCTACAAAGTACGCAAATGCAATCCTTATGATGGGAAACCTTAAGTTTTTTTAACGGGAGGGCTTTTTGGCGTCGCTTGTGGCAACAACAAGCAATCGTGAATCATGAACCCACGGGGCCATGATTCACGATTGACAAAGCAATTTTGCGGGGATTATTCCTCCTCGTCGCGCGATTTTGGAACTTCGAATTTGCAACAACGATACGGTCCTCCGCGTCGTAAAGTGCAAAGGCCTCCGAAATACTCTCGATAGCCTCACGCACGCGAATATCAGCCGTGGTCTGCATTTCGGCGTTGGCTTTTTCATCACTGATATCAACGGC
>JANORP010000121.1:0-11104 GCA_031415375.1 Bacteroidota bacterium
AAGTCGGCCCTTGAGTGTCGCATTGTCTTTCAATTGCTTGACTTCTTTGCCGCCAAAGTCATACAAAGCTGCGACTGGTGGGGTGTCAATCGTGCTGAAGATATCGCCATAGTAAGTGCAATTGGAGCTAAAATCGGCATCGTGCACGCCTGCTTGCTTGGTGAGCCGAGTCGTTTTTTTGCCGTCGATGCTCACTGCATAGAGCTGCTTGTCCATCGGGCCATCGACTGAAGATGTGTAGTAGATCAAACCACGCTGCTCGTCGAGTGCACAAAACTCTACTACGTCAAAATCACCCTTGGTGATCTGCTTCTTGAGCTTGCCTTCCATATCATAAAGGTAGATGTGGTTGTGACCATCTGCCTCGCTCTGCCAAAGGAACTCTTTGCCATTTTTGAGGAAATGCCAGGTCAAGTCTGAGGGCTGCTCGACATAGGCGTCTTCTTTTTCCGTGAAGATCACCGTTGATTTACCGCTTGATGCATCCACCAACAATAGATCGACCTGGTTTTGAAGGCGATTCATGCGCATGACCGCCAACTTCTCAGGGTTTTGTGTCCAGGTGATGCGCGGGATATATTGGTCGATTTCGGTACCAACATCGACTTTCACACGCTGCCCAGATACCAACTCATTGATATAGATTTCCACTTTGGCATTTGCTTCCCCTGCCTTGGGGTATTTGAATTTGTATTGCTCTGGATAGAGTTCGCCATACATGGCCATTTGAAACTCCTTGACATCAGTTTCATTGAAGCGATAATAGGCGATGCGGCGGCTGTCTGGAGACCAGCAATAGGCTTGCGCAAAGGCATACTCCTCTTCATAGACCCAGTCTGTGCCGCCGTTGATCACCTTGCCCCAGGCACCATCGGTACTCAGTGTGTATTCCTTGTTGATGGTAAAGTCGTAGGCATAGAGGTTGTTGTCGCCCATATAGGCGATGCGTTTGCCATCAGGGGAGAAACTGGCAAAGGAGATGAGCTTGCCTTCATGTAGCCGCGTGACCTTGTTGGCTTTGGAATCCCAAACGAAACAGACCTCTTTGGTGCTGTGCCTGTAGATCGGCTGCACTTTGCTTTGTAGCAAAATCTTGGATTCGTCTTCGCTGAAGACATAGGCTTCAATTTCAAGAGCCTCATTGTTGGTGGGGTCTTTCAAGGCCGTGATGTCTAGTATCGTGCCCACCTTTGCTTGGTCCTTGATGCCATACTTCTCTATTTTACCAGCTTCAAGCTCAGTATAGAAATTGTCATCTTGCATCCAATTGAATCCTGAAGGATACTCGGGCACGTATTTGTATTTCAACCAAATGTCTTCCAAGGCGATGGTTTTTTGTCCACCCTGAGCATGCAGGTTTTGCATCGACCCAAAAAAGGAAAGGGCCACAAGGCCCAAATAGATGCTAGTACGGATGTGAATCTTCATAAATCGTCAATTCTTGATCGCGCCACTATCGGCACTGCTAAAATAGATGAAAACTGGGGAATCGACCAAGCAATTCAACCTCTTGCCCTCAACTTAGCAATTTTGGCACCAGCAGGATAGGCAACTTGATTTGATGTAGGACATAGCTCGGATCCTCGTCCCTAAATTCCAGCCTTGGGTGCATATGCCCGTTGGTGCCGATAGCGACCAGATCGACTGCCTCTGCGACGACGAGTTCCATCACTGCTTGCAATAGTGTTTCAAAACGACTGACGGCAATAATTTTCAAGTCTTGATGATGGGGCAATGTGGCTACAAACCTCATTTCTAGATGCATCATCCGTTCTGATTTTTCCCGCAAGATATCAACGAGTGAAACCATAGGCGCCATTTCTGGGAATTTTTCCTTGTAGGCGTTCAGCAAATACAGATGCGAAAGCTGGTCCCCAAACATGTTGAGGACATATTCAATGGCTATCCGCGACGACTCAGAGAAATCTGTCGGGACCAAAACCTTATAGGGTCGTCTTGTAGAGGATGGCTGTTGCGCTGCCATTGCTATAATCTGTGGTTCAATAGGTGATACATATATTTTGCGAGACTATTCCAAGCGGAATTTGAATATGTCCAAACATCGGTGAGAAATTCCCCTGCTCCAATGAAGGCTGTCAGCTGCCACATTGATATTCATCAGATGCAAGCATACGTCGCAAATCAATAAAATTGCTTTGCGCGTTCCAACCCAGCCGTGTCCAGGACGGTGATCTCGCGCCCGCTGATCTCCAAGAGGTGCTCACCCTTGAATTCTGAGAGGGTGCGAATGAGCGATTCTGTAGCTGTGCCTACCATACCCGCAAGATCATCACGGGAAATACTGATGCTAAATGGACCAGTGCCTTTTTCTTGATAACGGTCACGTAGGTGCAGCAGCGCCTCGGCGACGCGTGCACGCACAGAGCTGTATGCAAGACTCAAAAGCTTCTCCTCCTTTTCATGTACATTGTTGGCAAGCATCTTTATAAAGCGGTAGGCGACGTCTTTGTCGCGGTTGAAAAGCTCCAAAAAGTCGTCTTTGGGAATGATGGCGGTTTCCAAGTCCTCTAGTGCCGTCACGGTCTCGGAATAGGGGACATTTGTAAGCAAGGGCAAGTATCCCAAAAAATCTCCTTGGTTGTAAAGGTCAGTAATGAGTTCCTTGCCGTCCTCATTCATCCTCCAGCCCTTCGCCTTGCCTTTGACGATGAAGTAGAGATTGTTGGGGAATTCGCCTTCATAGTAGATGTTTTCCTTGCGTTTATAGGCCCTTGCCTTGCGATCTAGCGAGAGCTTGCTCAGAGCTTCCTTGCCTTTTGCTTCATCAAGAAACGCGTGGAGGCCGGAAATGTCGTTGTTGAACTCTTTGCGCACGATCTCACTGCGCTTCAAGCGACTTTCGATCGTGTCGAGGAGTTCCATTTCCTCGTAAGGTTTGGTGAGGTAGTCATCGGCTCCAAGGTTCATACCTTTGCGCACCTCGCTCTTGTCTGCCTTGGCTGTGAGAAAAATGAACGGAATCCCTGCTGTTTTGGGGTCTTTGTTGAGCAAATACAAAACGCCATACCCATCCATCTCAGGCATCATGATATCGCACAAGATCAAGTCTGGCTGGATCTCTCTGGCCATCTGTACGCCTTCTCTCCCATTGCTCGCTGATTTCATTTCATAGCCAGCAAATTCCAAGATTTCAGTCGTGTTTTCCCGCATATCGGGATTGTCTTCGATTAAAAGTATCTTTTTCATTGTGCGTCATTTTGGGGTAAGACAAAATTGAAAATAGACCCATTTCCCGGGGTGCTCTCAAACCAGATATCACCCCCCATTAAATCCAGATATTTCTTTACGATGTTCAGTCCCAAGCCTGTGCCTTGGATATTTGTAGCATTGTGCGCTCTAAAAAAACGCTCGAACATGTGATTTTGATCGGCCTCTGGTATCCCGATACCGTGATCGACAACACTTACATATACTTTGGCGTCTCTGAAGGCCGCCTTCACCTCGACCGTTTGATTTTCGCCAGAGTATTTCAAGGCATTGGAGATCAGGTTCATGACGATGTTGCGCAGCATATTCTTGTCGGCCTTGACGATGCCGTCGTTTTCAAATTGCAAGGAAATGGTCTGTCCATCTTTGCAAAGTGAATGCAATTCATCAACCATATCCTCCAAAAAAGCGCGCAACTCGATCTGCTCTGGGTTGGTCGCAATCATACCAGTTTCCAGCTTGTCGAGGGACAAAAAATCGTTGAGGATGCCCGTTAGGTTGTGGACCGAGCTCCTGATCCTATTGTAATGTTTGAGCCGATTGGCCTCCTGCTCAGGCGCGGTATAGCGTGCCACCAGCGAAAGCGAGGTGAGGATAGTGCTGAGCGGCGTGCGAAATTCGTGGGAGGCCATCGCGACAAAACGTGATTTTAATTCATTGAGCTGTCGCTCCTTGTCGAGAGTTTTCAACATGTTTTTTTCGGCTCGTTTTTGCTGTGTGACATTGGTTTCCACGACGAGGATGCGGTTGACCAATCCAGTGCTGTCTCGCAGTGGGACTGCATGCAACTCGTAGTGCTTGTCGTCCACGATCATATCAAAATTGGCATTTTGGCCTTCAAATACTTCTCGCAAACGCAGCTCGATCGTGTCACGCACGCCTTCGCCCAAGCGGGTCAAATAGTTGGTGCCCACCAACTCATCGCTTGTCACGCCCATCTTAAACAGCTCGCGTCCTTCAGCAAATACATAGTTGAAGTCTTGGTCAAAGACCATGATGATGCCGTTGGGGAAGTTGCGAGCGATCACGGCATATAAATTTTGGCTATCAGCGAGCTCTCGTGTGCGCAGTTGCACGCGATGCTCTAGCTCTAGGTTGAGCTTCTCAAGTTCCTGCTCTGTCCTCTTGCGTTGGGTGATATCTGAGATGAGCGCCATTACATATCGGTCATCTTCATTTTCAAAATGATTGAGCGAAATCTCGACGGGAAACTCGCTGCCGTCTTTGCGCCGTGCACGGAGGTCGCGCCCGATCCCCATACTGCGGCGCGATGGTTCATGCACGAAGCCTTCACGCAATTTTTGGTGCTCACCTGCAAGGTTCATTGGAACAAGCATTTCTATTTGAGCTCCAATCAATTCCTCCTCCAAATAGCCCAGCATTTCGCATGCGCGCTGATTCAAGAGCACCATTTTGCCACGTGCATCGATGACAATCAAGCCCTCTGCCGCAGATTCAAAAAGTGCTTGCGATACGCGCGCAAGCTGCAATCCAGATGATTTCGAAGTCTCGTGTTTCAAATCCATTGATGATGTTCCAATGACAGACATTTCAACCAACCAAGTTACACGTTTCGATCAGTGAAATGCCAACAATGGGCCGCGTGCCTGCACAGCAATCTTTTTGGTGAGGCTAGGATGAAACAATTGGTCAAAAAAACCGCGTTGATGTGTGAGCATCGCCACAAGCTCAATGTTGTGGCGCGTGACAAATTCATCCACAACCTCACTGATCGTATCGGCCTCTGCATCAACAATATGAAAACCCAATTTGGGATAATGTACTGCTTTTTGGAATTGGTCTTTGAAAGAATTGGCCTGTTCAGGGCCAAGCTTGTCGCCTTCGGTCAGCACATGCAAGACAAGAAGTTCAGCGTCAAAATGACCCGCAAAATCTGCGAGCAATTTCAAGGCTGGACGGTTAATTTCCTGCATGTCGGTGGCATACAAAATACGCTTGAAGCCTGCAAACTCAGCATCTTGTGGCACGACTAGCACGGGACACTTGAGCCGCCGCATCACGGCCGAGGCATTGCTTCCCAGTAGCCTGCCTTCCAAGGCTCCAGCCCCATAGGTACCCATGACCACCAAGTCGCTGTGGTCATGCTCGGCCAAAAGCACGACCTGATCGGCAGCAAATCCCACCTGAACCAAATGCCGCACCTCCAACTGTCGAAAACGCTCCTTCTCGAGCCAATTTGTAATTTCCTCAGCTTTGTCTCCCAGCCGCTTGGCGGCCTCTCTCTCCAACTCATCTACAGCGTAGGCGACCATCTCTCCTGTCTGCAGAGGCAAATGTACACTGTGAAATAGCGTGAGCTTGGCTCCTGTGCGCAAGGCGATCGCGACGGCAAACCGTATCGCATTGTCGGCACAATCAGAAAAATCTACCGGCACCAAAATGTTGTTCAGCAGACTATCATGCCCCATTTGGCTGATCGAGGCTGCGAGGGTCTTGGAAGAGTATTCTGTGAATATCATATAAGTATAGCTTTGGAATCTGTACAAAGAAATCCAAGTTGTCGCAGATGCTGCTTGAGAACAATCAATGCAAACCATGATTTTTATCAGGCTTTTTACGCATGATCAACCCATCCGCTGCAAACCACAGATTTTCAGTGCGATTGCGGCCAAAATGTTGCTCTGGATAAATAAGTTTCAATTATTTACAAGAATATGGGGGCACAAATTTTGAAAATCCAATCAACTTGCGCAGCTTTGCACCACTTTTGTAAGCACCTGCGCTTTCGTTATTTGATCTAGGGCCTATAGCTCAGGGGTTAGAGCGTCTGACTCATAATCAGGTGGTCCCAGGTTCGAACCCTGGTGGGCCCACTCACAGTGCAGCTTGTGGGTGAGGAGATCGGGCTAGTTCTTTTCATTCATTTTGCTGCCCTTAGGGGCGTTAGCTCAGTTGGTTCAGAGCGTTGCATTCACACTGCAAAGGTCACTGGTTCGAATCCAGTACGCCCCACAAAAAAAGCCTTCGACATTGCGTTGAAGGCTTTTTTGATGTGCTACGAAATAACCAGTCAGTTCACACCGAAATCCTCTGATCATAGGGCTTACAAATACAATTGCCTACAGCCAAGGTGGTTGTAGGCAATTGCCGAATTGAAGGCCCAAATCCTCAGACCCCTACAGCCAAAAATTGACTGATTTTGAGGATGGCCTCGTCGATCTCGGCCTCAGTGTTTTGCACGCCAAAGGAAAAACGGACACTGTTGGCAGCACGCGCTGGGCTACAGCCGATACCCGCCAACACATGACTGCCCTTGACGCTGCCAGATGTGCAAGCCGATCCGCCTGAGGCAGAGATGCCACTGATGTCCAAATTGAATAGAATCATGGATTCCTCGGCATCTTCAAGGCATGGGAAAGCTACATTGAGCACTGTAGGGATAGAAAAGCCTTTCTCAACGGCACCATTGAATTGGATACCGGGCACGTTTTGCTCCAAGGCATTGCGCATGCGGGTCTTGAGTGCCCATAGGTGCGCGCTCTTGGTTTCAAAAGCGCCATAACATTTGCGCAGTGCTGCCGCCATCGCCACGATGCCGGCCACGTTTTCTGTGCCAGCACGCATGTTGCGCTCCTGCGCGCCGCCGCAGATCTGCGGCGGGATGCGCACGCCCGACTTGATGTACAAGAAGCCGACACCACAGGGGCCATAAAATTTATGGGCCGATGCGGTCACAAAATGTACGGGCATCTCACTCAACCGATAACGCACATGCGCCATCGTCTGCACGGTGTCTGAGTGAAAACAAGCGCCATACTTGGCACACAGTGCACCTATCTTGTCGAGGTCGATCATCGTCCCCAGCTCATTGTTGGCGTGCATGAGGCTCACCAAGGCCTTGGGGCCTTGCTTCAAGGCATCTTCCAAGGCTACTAGATCAGGAAAACCTTGGTGATCGACAGAAAGCCACACGACAGACATGCCCTTGGCTTCCAGCTCCTCGACCGTATGCGTCACGGCATGGTGCTCGATGCGCGTCGTGATGATCTGCCCGATACCTTGGGTTTCCACAGCGCCTTTGATGGCGAGATTGTCGGCTTCAGTGCCGCCACTGGTGAAAAAGACTTCGGAGGGCGATGCCCCGATCAACTCCGCGATCTCTTTGCGTGATCGCTCGATGAGTGCACGCAGTTGGCGGCCATGGAAATGGACTGAGGAAGGGTTGCCATAAAAATTACCCAAGACTTCAACCATTTGCTGAAAGACTTCAGCGTCCATGGGTGTGCTGGCGGCATTGTCCAGATAAATCCTACTCATCATTATTGTCTAACGTGTTGTTTCTACCAAGGAAGTGATTTCGGCCTTAAAATTGCCGGCGAGCCCATCTGCCTCCTCTTGGGTGCGTGCCTCAGAGTAAATGCGGATGATAGGCTCAGTATTGGATTTGCGCAGGTGTACCCAAGATTCGGCAAAGTCGATCTTGAGTCCGTCGATATTGTTGGTCTCCTCAGAGCTATATTTTTGCTCCAACTGCTGGAGGATGCCTTGCATATCGACACTCGCATCGAGGTCAGCTTTTTGCTTGGACATGTAATAGTCTGGATATGTGGCCCTGAGCTGCGAGCAACTCAATTTGGACTTGACCAAGTGCGTCAAGAAAATTGCAATGCCCACCAAGGCGTCGCGACCGTAATGAAGGTCGGGTACAATGATACCGCCATTGCCTTCGCCGCCGATCACGGCGTCTGTGCGCTTCATGATCTCGGTCACATTGACCTCGCCCACGGCCGAGGAATAGTGGCGACATCCATGGCGGGCAGCAAGGTCGCGCAAGGCGCGGCTGCTGCTCAGGTTGGAGACCACGACACCTTTCTTTTGTTGGAGGATGTAGTCGGCGACAGCGACGAGCGTGTATTCCTCACCAAAAAGCTCACCATGCTCATCGATGAGCACCAAGCGATCGACATCTGGATCGACGACGATGCCAAGATCACAGCCATGGGTCTTGATCGCGGCGCAGGTCTCCAGCAGATTTTGCTTAAGTGGCTCGGGATTATGTGCAAAGTGCCCATTGGGTTCACAATTGATCTCCACGATATCGGTGACACCCATGGCACGCAGCAATTGCGGCACAAAAATGCCTCCACTGCTATTGACACCATCGACCAATATTTTCAGGTTGGAGGCTCCGACAGCAAATGCATCTATATAAGGTAGGTCCAAGATCAGCTCGATATGGCGTTTGCCAAAATCTGGCTCTTCGCGCACGAAACCCAGCTCCTCGACGGTCGCGTAGGTAAAAAAGCCGCGTCTCGCGATATCTTGAATATCACCGCCAGCCTTGTTGGTCACAAATTCGCCTTTGCGGTTGAGCAATTTGAGCGCATTCCATTCGCGCGGATTGTGGGAGGCTGTGAGCACGATGCCGCCAGCTGCCTCAAACTCGGTGATCGCCATCTCGACAGTCGGCGTGGTCGATAGTCCCAGATTGATCACCTCAAATCCCAGCCCTATCAATGTACCAATCACCAAGTGTTCCAGCATTTCCCCAGAGGGTCTTGCATCCCTGCCGATCACGACTACGCGTGAAGGTGATTTTGTCGTCATCCACATCCCAAACGCAGATGTGAATTTCACGATATCGATCGGTGTCAGGTTCATTTCACACTCACCGCCGATAGTGCCCCTGATTCCCGAAATTGAAGCCATCAATGTCATATACCTACCCTATTATCTGGTGCAAATATGCGCATTTCAATGCAATACCCAATGCACATGTAGAAGACTATGGTGTACTCTGTGGAAAACAGCTTGCCGCTCAGACTAAAGAAGTGGCACTATCGCTCGATAGAATGGCTTTTGATTGTAAATGCGTTGGCCATCGGCAACAAAGCGTCAATTATTTTTAGCAGCCGAAGCTGCAAATTGAGTGCGGCCGGAAAAGATTTTTACCCAGCCCCAGCCCTTCCATTAGAACCGTCAAGCCTGGAATTGGGCAAGAGCACTTTCAAACCACCAGCCTTTTTCAGCGAATGGTGCCCAAGAAAGTTGCGGCTGCTGATCGCCAGAGAGTGCAAGCGCACAAACAGGAAAAAGCTATCTTTGCGCAAAGAATTACCGCAATGTCAGATTTTAAGCCCTACCTCCAAAGCGCCCACATCGAAGGCTACAAATCCATCGTCAGCTGCGACGTGACCTTCAAGCCCGGCCTGAATATCATTATTGGGAAGAATGGAAGTGGGAAGACGAATTTGTTGGAGGCGGTGGAGCTTTCGTTAGATGCTGAGACGAACGGAATACACCTAATGGATTCCAACCTTGCTGCAACCATAGTCTTTAGGATTTTGGATCACCCAAACAAGATTTTTTCTATCAGGATTGAAAGCGAAATGTCACCGCCTGAAGTACCCGAATGGAAAGAGTTCGACGAGTATTCGATACAAGATTTTAACGTCAAAAAGCAAATTTTTGAGGAAGGAGAATTGGATCCTATCCTACCTGATGATCCCTATTGGGACCGCTTCTCGCAAGAAGCCAAATTGTTTGCCCATGCGATCCCAAAGCAAATACCACTAATATCAGATATGGAAAGCGGGTGGATCGTAGGCCCCAATACTGCCCGAATGTTAAATCACATTCCGGATGCTGGGGTTTTTTCAGCACTTCAGGTCTATGTTACCCGTAAACTTGTTTCCGCAAACAAGAGAAAACAACTTGGGCAAGATGAGGCAAGTCAATTGTTAATCAATGAACTGGAAGAGTTCAATTCACTTGTACTCAACGAAATCAAACAGGTCACACCGATTACCAACACCAAAGTTCAGGAAGGAAGAATTACGCAAGGAACAATTGTAGATCAATTTGAACTCAAGGGATATCACTTTCTCTTCGAAATAAATGGTATTTGGCAGCCTTTTCAAAATCTTTCAGACGGAACCAAACGTGCCTTCTTGATCGCCGTGGAGGCGGTATCAGCTATGCCGAGCAGCATTCTAGCGGGTTCCAAGAACCTTGATGATTACAGAATGAGGCTCTTCCTCCTCGAAGAACCCGAGCTAGGCATCCACCCCCACCAACTCCACCAGCTGATGAATTTCCTCAAGGAGCAATCCCAGGAAAAGCAGATCATCATCACCACACATTCTCCGCAGGTGCTAGACATCCTCAACCAAGACGAGCTGGATCGCATCATCATTGCCGAATTTGACCCAGAGAAAGGCTCGACATTCCGCCACCTGACCGAAAAGGAGGAGAAAAAGGCGCGATTCATCATGAAGGACGAGCCACTTTCAAGCTATTGGCGATACTCCGACCTTGAAAGAAGCCTTGCAGTAAAATGAAAAGAATCGGCATGGTTGGAGAGAATGAAAACGACGTTGCCTCCATCGTTTCCCTACTGCGCCACAAGTTTGCGGGTGGATGCGAATTCTTTAACCTCCTATTGGACATCAATGGGGACAGTCTTGCCAATACAGAGTACAACAACCGTTTCCGAAAAGAATTCGAGTGGCAGCGAGATGTGGAGGGCGGCGTGGACCTTGTGATCTTCATTCGGGATCTGGATGACTTGGAGACCAATCGCACTGCCGTCAGAAAAAGACATTCTTGGTACAGAACATGGAACAAAACGATCAACAAAAAAGGTATTTTGCTCCTGAACATCTTCGAGCTAGAAGCACTCATCTGGGCAGATATTAAAGGCTACAACCTCAAATACGGCACAAATATTCCTCCGATTTCGGATCCGATGCAGATCTGGGAGCCCAAAGAGGAACTAAGAAAGCACGTGAGTTACTCGGAAGGAATGTCTCCACGAATTTTCCAAGAAGCCTTGAGGGTTGTAGAAGTACAAAATAACTGCCGCTACTTCCGCGAATTCCTTGAAAAATTTGAGCAAGCCCTTGCTTGACAGACG
>JANORP010000122.1:0-21603 GCA_031415375.1 Bacteroidota bacterium
GCGACCAGGCTCAGAGAGACAATATATCCCACGGAACCGATGTACATCAATTGTTTACGACCCAGCCGATCGATCAGCGACATGCCAAGTAGCGTGAAAAGGACATTGATCACGCCGACCCCGACGCTGCTCAAAAAGGCGGCATTGCTACCCAAGCCCGCGTCTTCAAAGATGCGGGGACTGTAGTACAGAAATGCATTGATGCCCGAGAGCTGATTGAAAAAAGCGATGAAAAAGACGAGCAGCAAGGCGACGCGGTATTTTGGGCTAAAAATGGACTCCTTCAAGTTGGGTTCGCTGGCACTGAGGCTTTGGACCAAACCCTGAACGTCTGACTTGGGGTCGATCAGCTTGAGGATCCGCTTGGCTTCCTCGATGCGACCCTTGAGCACCAGCCATCTGGGACTCTCGGGAACAAAGGCGATCAAGGCCAAATAGATCGCCGCAGGGAATGCGCCCACGCCGAGCATCCATCGCCAGGCGTCGGTGCCCAGGTCCCGCAGCAGATAGTTGGAGAGGAAGGCCGCCAAGATGCCCAGCACGATGCTCAGCTGATACATGGCCACGAGTCGTCCCCTAAAATCGGCCGGCGCAATTTCTGAAACGTAGGCGGGCGCGGCGATGGTCGAGGCCCCGATTCCCAGACCGCCGATGAATCTGAACGCTGCAAATGACCAAGGATCATTCGTCAAGGCTGCGCCCACGGCAGAAACCAAAAACAGGAGGCCGATGACCATCAGGGTGTTTTTGCGGCCATAGGTATTGGTCGGTATGCCGCCCAACATCGCCCCAATGACCGTACCCCAAAGTGCGCTGCCCATCACGACGAAGCCATGAAAGACATCTGAAGAATGCCACAAAGCCTGCAAGATCTTATCTGCCCCAGAGATGACCACGATGTCAAATCCAAACAAAATCCCCGCCAGGGAAACTGCAAATGACCAAAAAAGGGATTTATACATGGGATTCTATTTTCTATTGAATTCTCTGTAAAATTTCCTGTCGCACACCACTCAATCCAACCGCACCGTTTCGCAAGAATAAATTTCGTCCATCATTTTTTTTCCCAAGACCTGCACAGGAGGCGGTGTCTCCCGTCTCCGGCCATCGATCCAGCTGCTGTCCACCAAGTAATTGTACACCAAATCGGCCGCCAATCGGTGCCCCAACGGATTCCAATGCCCGTCGCAGCACCACCCAAACACGGGGTTTTGCAATTGGTGGAGATCGCGGTAGGCGACGAAGGCGGGTTGCATGTCGAGCAAAGCGATGTCGGCAGTGTCTGTGATCGCCTTCAGGCGCTGCATGGGATAGCTCAGCGCCAGGTCTGCGGGCACCTCATCGCTGCCCAATTGCGATTTGATCTCGGCGCTGAAATCGGTGGCGAGTTGGATCACTCCCGGCACATTGACCACAAGTAGCTGGGTTCCCAGCGCATCGCATTCCCGTTTCAGTTCACGTAGCGACCAGGCTGTCACGTCCCAGCCTTCATCCCATTGCGCACTCAAGCCTGGGCGGTAGATATTGTAGGCAAAACTCTCTTGGTCCCAGAAGCTTCCAGATGCTGGTTGTTGCAAGGGTTCGGGTTTCGTGAGATTGCGGAACAGCCTGCAGGAATAGCAATTTTCCTTCAGCCAAGCCTTTGGGCCGGTGGTCGGCTTGCGCAATTCAAAATCCATTTGTTCGGTGATGTTTCCGTTTTGCACCGAGAGGCAAGGGCAGTTGAGTTGCCGCTCGGCGCGGCAGAGCCCGCAGTGGTTGTCGCGGATGTCGTTTTCGAGGTATATGAACAGCACCGTCACATCTGGTTTCCTCGGCTTGATCAATTTGCGCCATGCCAAGAGTTCCTGGTAGGTACCATAGCCGCTCACGCCAGCGTTCCAGACATCGCCACCTGTGGCAGCTTGCAAGAGGGTGGCGAGATGGAGCTTGTCTGAAACTGTGAGGGCAAGCAAAAAGGAATCCCCCAAGAGCGCGATCTTGGGGCTTTTGGCATCCCCCCATTCTGGCCCACGCAGGCCCAGGCTGTTGGTGCGCACATGTGGGTTCCTGAGGCAATCGATGTTGTACACCGCATCTTGATTGGCGACAGGCAGGTAACCAAGTTCGGGATCCCATGCAAATTGAAAGGAGGAAAGGAAGTCTGTGAATTTGAGTGGGATGATGCGCAGCATCAACTCCAACACGAGGAATGCAATCAGCAGGCTCCCGCAAAATTTGAGGGTCAGTCGAGCGACCCTTTGAAAGCCAGTTTTCCTTACCATGCCATTCATTCGATCTTAGAAATGTAAATGTAAAAAAATGCGCTGTCTTTCTTTGGTGTGCGGTGGATTGGGGTATTGGCGTTGTTTGGTTGCTGTTCGTTGCGTTGGGGGTAGGAGGCCGCTTTGCTGGGGCAGGCGCAGGAATTACGTTGTTCGTTGGCCCTCCCCAAAGCCAAGTTTGAGGGCCGACGAACGATATTGGCCGCCAAGCCATGATTCGGCGACGCCGAATCTATGATCAAAATGCGCGTTCGTCGGCCCCCAGCGTTGTTGTGGGGTGGGCCGACGAACAGGTGCTGGATTTGTCGCACACCCATTGTCGCTCGACCACTTTGGTTGTCTTAAATTTTTCTAAATTCAGCTTCATTTATGAAACACGATCGAAATGGCTAGCTTTCGCATCCTCATCGAGGCCTTCGTCTCCAAACCCAAGCGGCTTTTTCTGCTGGATGGCGTGGGCGCCTTGGTCACAGCTGCTCTGCTGCTCGGTTTGCTCGCCCCAATGGAAGATTTGTTCGGCATGCCACGTTGGAACTTGTATCCATTGTCGGGAATTGCCATGGTGTTTGCAGCTTATTCGCTCGCCTGCCATTTCCTTCTGCGCAGGCGGTGGCGACCTTTTTTGCGGGCCATCGCTTATGCCAATCTAGCCTATTGCTGCCTCACGCTCGTGTCCATGATTTACCTTTCCCAAAGCCTCACGGCACTGGGAATCGCGTATTTTGCCGGGGAGATCATTGTGGTCTTGGGATTGGTGGGCCTTGAGTTGGCGGTTGGTCGAAAACTGGAGCGGTAGATGGATGGAAATCATCCGATCCCCAACGGCGTTGGGTCGGTGCGCCGAATCCGTTTGCCATCCACCTCAGTTCCTAGGGAAGTGGGCGACGTCCATTTTTTCGGTAAATTCAACGAATTCTTGAAAGTCTTCGCAACGATGCGCTCTGGTACAAAACTCATTTTCCTGCTCGTGATCCTCGCCGCATGGACGATGGTTGCCTGCAATGTCACCTCGCCCCAAAAACATTCGCCACGGTCTCGGCAGACTTTCAACCCACGCATCCACGCAGATACGTTCTACCCCAACTCCAAGCCGGCGACCCGATGGTGGTGGTTTGCCACGGAGATCAAGCAGACCGACATCAAGCATCAGCTCGATTGGGCCAAGGAAAACAACTTTGGTGGCGTCGAGATCGCTTGGGTCTATCCGCTCTACCGCTACCAAGACATGTATGCACGCAAATACAACCGCTATTATCCCAAGGACACCACTGCGCAAAAGTGGCTCAGCCCAGCGTGGTCAGATGTCGTTGCATATACCAAGCGCTATGCCGACAGCATCGGCTTGGCTTGTGATTTTACGCTTGGCAGCGCGTGGCCGGTGGCCGGGAGCAACATCGGCAAGGATTACACGACCCAAGTCTATGGTGACACAGCCTTTCGGCAGACGCTCACCTTTGCTTGGGAATGGCCCAAGATTCCGCTGGTGATCAATCAC
The DNA here is from genome assembly GCA_031415375.1 of Bacteroidota bacterium. Taxonomy (GTDB): domain Bacteria; phylum Bacteroidota; class Bacteroidia; order J057; family JADKCL01; genus JADKCL01. The sequence continues at coordinate 3,760 of JANORP010000122.1, forward strand.
TTGGACAGCAATGCCTTTCGGCTCTTTGCGGAGCCTGTCGGGGCAGCACTCAGGGAGGCGCTCAAGGGCTCCAAATCGGCGCTCTTTACCGACTCGTGGGAGATCAAATTGAATGACAAGCTCAAGGTGTGGACCCAAGGTTTTGACAAGAGCTTTCAGACGAAATATGGCTACGACATCATTCCTTACATGGACCAGGGACTCGATTCCTTTCCCGATGTGCGCTATGATTATATGATGCACCTCGGTGACTACATCATGGAGGGCTTTTTCAAGCCTTATGTGCGCAAGTGTCGCGCGCTGGGTGCGTGGTCGCGCGTGCAATGCCTGGGTGCGCCCACAGATGTGATGGCGGCCTATGGGCTGGTGGATATCCCCGAGACGGAATGCATGCTCAACAATCCCAATTATTCCAAGGTTGTGAGTTCGGCAGCTGCGCTGGCTGGCAAGCGCATGGTGAGTTCGGAGACCTTTACTTGCATGTATGGCTTTCCATCGACCTATTTGCGGCAGGAGCAAACGGCCGATCTGAAAATGGTCGTAGATGCGATGTTTGCGCAGGGCGTAAACCATCATTTTTACCACGGCATGCCTTACAATCCCAAGGGCTCCGATACCTGCACATTTTTTGCGACCACCTATTTTGGGCCTGGGGGCAGCTTGAGTCCAGAATTGCCAGCATTCAATGATTATGTTGGGCGCGTCTCGGGCATCATGGAGCAAGGGCGCACTTACACAGATGTGGCCGTGTATCTGCCCTACGAGGATGGTGTCATGAAGGGCGCCTACCCGCAAGAGCGCCGCCGCGTCTGGGTCTGGGGCGAATATGAAATGCGCTATCTCGTGATGCCGCAAGAATTGGAGGGCTATCACCCGCTGTGGATCAACCGCACGTTTTTGGAGCAGGCCGAATTCAAAAAGGGCAAATTGAGGGTAGGGGAGGCGCAGTTTTCCAGCCTCTACATCGATGTGGAATGGATGGATCTCAGGGCGCTGCGACGGGTGGTGGAATTGGCGCAAAAGGGCTTGCCGATTTGCCTCAAAAGATCCCCTAAGGAGCCTGGAAAGATCAGATCGGCCGACTATGAAGACCTACTTGCGCAATTGATTGCCTTGCCCCAGGTGAAGCAAGATTTTCAGCAGGTGACCGATCACGCACCGCTGATCACAGGCGACAACATTCCCGCCTATTGGTGTCGCGTCGCGGCAGATGGAACGCATTATTTATTTCTTGCACAATCGCTTTCCAAAGACTTGACCTATCCTGTATATTGTGGTCAGTCCATCATGGCGCAATCGACATTCTGCGAGTTGACCCTCCACGTCAACGGCAAGACGATCACCCAAAATTTTGAGTTCAAGCCTTACCAATCCTTGCTGCTCAAGATTTCACCACGTGGGGAATTGGAGTTTGTGGACATCGACTTTGTGCCCAAGACGCCGATTGTAAGGCCGCGTGAGGTGCAAAAGAGCTATTTTTGAAGCGGAGGGAGTTTCATTGAGGGATTGCCTTGACAAATCGCGGTCTCAATATCGATGTGAATCACCAAGGGCCTTCCTTCATGACATTGACAAAGGCATTGCCCTCCAAACGAAAGAGTCCGCCCGATGTACCAAACCAAAACTTGCCGTTTTTGGCTTGGAGGATGCTTTGCACGTGCCGATTGAGGAGCCCATCTGAGGCAGAGAAGCTGGTAAAGGTTTTTCCATCGTAGTGGCAACAACCGCCCCCCGCCGTACCAATCCAAATATTCCCCGTCTTGTCTTCGAGGAGGGTCCAGACAAAGTTGAAGCACAGACCATCGTTCTCAGTAAATGTCGTCCATGTATGCCCATCGTAGCGGCTCAGGCCCGTTTCCCGCGTGCCAAACCACATATTGCCGGCCTGATCTGCAAGTATGCAGCTCACATTGTTGCCGCACAGCCCTTCCTTGTCCGTCAAAATTGTGAATGTCTTCCCATCGTATTTGCGCACGCCCAGGCCATCTGTGCCAAACCACATATTGCCAAGCTTGTCTTCGGCGATCGCCCATACCAATTGGGGCGAGAATATGGAATTTGGCTGCGCTAATTCTGCTGCTGGCAGTGGAAATTTGGTGAATATTTTGTCGCTGCTACCCGATGGCGTCGAAGGGGCGTAACGACAAAGGCCCCCCATCGTTCCCACCCAAATATTGCCTTTGCGATCCCTGAAAATGCTCCAGACATCGTTGTCGCTCAGGCCATCTGAGGTTGTATAGTTGGTGAATTTGATTCCGTCGTAGCGCGAAACGCCGCCATCGGTGCCAAACCAAATATCACCTTGGTCGTCTTCTATGATTCCTCTTACGGCAGTGCCAGCAAAACCTTCTTGAACCGAGAAGTAGGTCAGCGACGTTTGATTTTTGCGACAGACGCCATCACCATTGGTACCCAACCACAGATTGCCCTTGCTGTCTTCAAATACACGGCGTATGTATTGGCTGATTTGCTGCGAAGGGCCGGGTGGTATTGCAACGGCCAAGGCCTTGGGCTCGATTGCTGTCTCCTGGGGCACATTTTTGGGTGCTGGAGACTTGCATCCCGCGGTCAAAATGGCAAGCAATAGGAAGAAGATTGTTCTCATAATATTCAAGTAAATTGAATAATCACGATGCCGCCGAAAACAAAATCGCAAAGGGCGCCCCAATGCGATCGGGATAAACGCCGGGCCGCAAAGCCAGCTATGTTTTGAGGTTTTGCGGCCCGGCAATCAATGTCAGCAGCCTGGCATGCCAAATGGAAAGGGCATGATCACCCACCACTCAGAGGGCTTGCCCTCTTCCAAACCGGGTTGGAAGAGCAGTTCCTTCACATGGGCTTGCACGGCATCGCGCAGCAAGGCGTGATTTTCTCCCAAGAATTGGTAGCGAATCACGTGGCCGGTGGCATCGACCAATAGCTTCACGACCACTTTGCCTTTGATTTTCTGGTCTTGGGCCTCCTTGGGATAGCCAATCAATTTCATGACCCTGTCGCGGTTCAATAATTTCGGATGATTGGCGACGTTTTCGAGTTCGTCCAAGGAGAGGATGGTGTCGAGGTTCAATACTTGCGGTTGGCGACCGAGGCAGACGATGCCCTTTGCGTTGGGTTCACCCGATACGGTAGGCAATTGGTTGCGGATGAGCATGTCGTCGAGGTCAAAGAATCCTGGAGCGGCTTCTGTTGCCGCTGTCGCTGCAGAAGTGTTGGCGACTGCGGCGGCGATCGTAGCTGGGCTATCGACGACGATTGCATTGGGCTGTGCATCCATGGGGTGCGCCAGGCTGGTGCAAGCAGCCATGAGGCATGCCAAAGGAAGTACGCATACGTATTGCAAGAGGGTCTTCCGTTTTGAGTTTTCCGTGAGTACCATGATCCGTGCTTTTATATGTGAATAGAAGGAATTTGCAAATGAAAGTTGGTGCGAACCGATCTGCTGCGTGAGCAGGAGCCGCTTGATCCCATCGACGCCCGCGACTTTGAGCGCGGCCTGGTCTGCCAGGTATTCGTGGGTTTGGCGCAGGTCTTTGCGCAGCATATAGATGGCCGGATTGATCCAGCAAAAAACCTTGACCAGCTCCACAGCGAGCAGGTCGAGCGAGTGCAACTCTCGGCTATGGCAGCGCTCGTGGGCCAATGCAACAGCGGCGCATTGCGCATCAAAGGAGATGCCTGCATTCCAAAAAATATACCTGAAATAGGATGCTGGCCCGATGTCTTGCATCGTGGTCACCAAAGTATAACCGTCTTGGCGTGTTTTTTGGCCTTTTGCAATGAGGCGAATGACCATGAGGTTGCGTATGAGCAGTGCCAGCACAGCGACTAAGACACCGATCAAATACACGGCCAAGCCGATCTCGATGGCCGATGGCGTCCACGCGACCTGCGTCGCCACGGGCATGTATATAGGCATGAGTTCAGGCGCTGAGGCAGCTGGGCCCGCTGGCGCAGCTGCGGCGATCACGATCTCGGGCAATATCTGCACGAAGCTCGGATTGGGCAGCGAGGGCGGCACGATCTCCCAACGCATAAGTGGCAGAAGCAGGGCAACCATCAGCCCACCTAGCAAGTAGATGCGGTTCCAGACAAACCGCCGCTGCTTGGCGAGAAACAGCCGATAATAGACAGCTTGCAAGAGGAGCAAGAGGTTCACGCTGAGGAAATATTGGATGAATGCTTCCATGATCTATTTCTCTTGGAGGGTGGCTGCGTGCTCGTGCATCAACTCATCGAGGGTTTTCAGGTCCAGATCATCTTCTTCCATGAAGAAGTGCAGCATTTTCTTGAAAGAGCCACCGAAATAGCTGTTCAAGTATTGCCCGAAGTAGGCCTTGGAATACTCGGCTCGGGAAACGATCGGGAAGTATTCAAAGGACTTGCCGTAGGCCTTGTGATCGATAAAGCCCTTGGTCTCCATGATCTTGAGGATCGTGGCGACAGTGCTTTGGGCGGGGCGCGGCTCAGGCATCGCCTCGATGATGTCCTTGAGGAAGGCTCGCTCTAGGTCCCAGAGCTTTTGCATCAATTCCTCTTCTGCGCGTGTGAGCTTCTGCATTTTTGACGTTGCTTTCTACAAAGTTATTCTATGTTCTTAGAATAGCAACTAAGAGCACCGAACTAATTCTAATAGTTTAGAATTATTAACAAAACTGGCGTCGTGTTCCAGTGGAATGCCTCAATTCCATTGGTGGGCAAATCATGCCATTGTTTTGAGATCGTCTGGGCTTGGCCTCACGCCGAAAAAGCGTCGCAGGTACGTTTCAGGCCAGGGCATCGACTCACCTGCCGCGCTCAAAGCGCTCCATGAAGGCATCTTTTTTTTGGGGCGACAAGGGCACTTCGCTTCCGTCACTCATGGTGATTTCGCCGCCTTTGCCACGGTGGTATTTGGCGACGTGCTCTAGGTTGATGAGGTGCGACTTGTGCACGCGCAGGAAGCCGGATTCTGCCAGCAGCTCCTCGTAGAACTTGAGCGTGCGGCAGATCATCATCTTGGGCTTCTGCACAAATTGGAAGTCCGTGAAGATGTCGTGGGCGGTGCAAGAGATGATATCGCCGATTTTCACGACCTCAAAGCCCTCGATCAGTGGCAAGACGATCTTCTTTTGTTGCGCATTGGCGGCATGGATGTTTTCCAAGATGACGCTGGTGTGAAAGGAGGCTGCATTTTTCTCGCGCTGCTTTTTGATTTTCTCGACCGCCAGGATCAGGTCGTCGATGCTCACTGGCTTGAGCAAATAATAGGCGGCGCTGTAGTTGAGAGCTTGGATGGCGTAGTGGTCAAATGCCGTTACAAAAACGGTCTCAAAGGCGATCTCGCCCCCCAATTGCTCGAGCAGGTCAAAGCCGTTTCCTCTGGGCATCTCGACATCGAGAAATACAATGTCGGGTTGGTGCTGCCTGATCACGGGCAAGGCGGTATCGACGGCATCGGCCTCGGCGACGAGGGTTACGTCGGGGCAATACTTCCGCAGGTACTCACGCAGCACATTGCGGCTCGTGATTTCGTCATCGACGATGATGGCTTTCAGGGTCATGTTGGGGAGTTTTGATGCGACAATAGCAATGGGCACAGAGGCGTGGCCATCTCGGAGGTGGGGCTATGTGATCCTTTGCCGTTCATTTTCAGTGGCATGGTGATTCAAGCTGGGGATTGAGTACCTGGCAAGGCGCCTTGCGAAGCTTGCGGAATCACGATGGTCACTGTCGTGCCCGGATGCTCGGCTCCGGGATGGGTTTCGGCAAGTGTCACGGTCATCCCCAAGGCATAGATTTCATTCATCAAGGCCATGCGCGTGCCGATATTCTTCATGCCCATTGAATGTTGCTTTTTTTGCTGGGCCGTTTTGATCGCCTTGGATTGCGCGATGCCAATGCCGTCGTCGGCAATCGTGATCGTCAATCGGTCTTGTCGGAGCTGGAAGTGAATGTGCAAATGCCCGCCTGCAGGTCGGTAGCGCAGCCCATGCCAAATCGCATTTTCGATATAGGGCTGCACAATCATGGGTGGCAATGCGAAGTCTGCACCTTCAAGGGCTTGATCGACCTCGAAGCGGTAGGCAAATTGATCTTTGAACCGCGCATGCTCCAATTCCAAGTACAATTGCAGCATGTCAACCTCCTCGGTCAAGGGGATGAAGGTATGCTTGGAATCGTCCATGACCTTGCGCATGAGGCGCGAGAAGGAGGTGAGGTAGCGGTTGGCGGCGCGCTCGTCGTTTTGTGAAATGTATTCATTGACCGAGTTGAGCGCATTGAAAATAAAGTGGGGATTCATCTGCCCGGTCATGGATTGCAATGCAAGCAATTTGTCGGCGCGGCGGCGGGCGCGGGTATTGCGCGCGACGACAAATCCCGCCACGATGACCAATGCGAGACAAGCGATCAGGGCGCCGATGATGAGGTTTTGTGTGAGAATTTGACTCCCTTTGTTTTCCATGTCCTGCTGCAAAAGCTCGATGGACGCATCGGCAAGTGAGCGCTCCCTTTCCAGCAATTGCACGCGCTCCTCATTTTTGCCGAGTGTTTTGCTGAGTTCGGTGGCCTCGGCAAGTTCGCGGCCATGTACAGCCTTCACGGAGTCTTGCAATACTGCATACTTCTTGTAGTACTCCAGCGATTTTTCCAATTCATTTTTTTTGCGAAAACCCTCGGCAAGATTGCGGTAGGCATCTGCGCCCACTTGCAATTCGGTGCTGTTGGGCTGGGCTACGGTCATGTTGACTATTGTGGCGCCGTTGACGACGTGGTTGTCGTTGGTGAGGTTTTGGATGCCCGCTTCTACAAAGTGCTGGGCTAGATCAAGCTGCTCATCGGCGAGGTAAGCATTTCCAATCGCAATATTTTGCAGATAGGTGCTAGGGGCATTGTCGTTGCCGTCGGAGAGGGTTACGACGTCATTGCGGAGATCGATTTCCTTGGGCAAGTTTCCTTCGGTGTTGTAGATGGCTGCCATGGCCTGACTTGCGCGTATGTTTTGATCCCTGTAGTTGAGTGCTTGGGCGATGGCAATTGCCTTTTCATATTGGTCTTTGGCCATTTGATTGTCGCCCGTGCGGCGGTAATGGTCGCCTAACTCGATGAGGGTTTCGCAAGTCCCTTGCTGATCCTTGTCTTTGCGGCTATCGTCGCGTAATTGTTGCAAAATAGTGGTCGCCTCCTTGGGGTGGCCCATTTTGGAATGCAGCCTTGCTTGTGTGCGCAAGACGGCCTGCTGCTGCGCTTTGGCAGGATATTTTTGCAGAAGTTGCAGACTGATGGCTGATTCCTGCAGGGCGGCTTCCCATTGATTGGCGTCTTCATGGATCCGGGTAAGTGCGAGGGTGGCTTCCAAGAGGATCGATGGGTCCAATTCCTTGGCATTCGGCTTGGGGCGATTTCCACTGTAGGTCGAATTGGAAGTGGAATTGCTGTAGGCATTGACATCGATCCCTATGCCGAACAAGTTTTTGCATTTGAGCAGGTTTTCCTTGGCCTCGGCGGGATGGTTGAGCTTGGCTTGGATCTGCCCTATGGCAAGGTAGGCGCGTGCTTCACCGTTTTTATTGCGGTGTACAATGGATGCTTCGAGGGCGCGTTGCAGGAGCTCGAGCGCCTGCGCGGGCGTGGCGTCGGCGACGACTTTGGCAGCGTCGAGGAAAATGGTCGTGGAGTCGGGGCCCTCGTTGTTGAATGCGCCATAGTTGCCTGCCTGCGCCAAGGCACCGCTCTGGGCACAAGCGAGTAGGATTGCTACGATGAGCGTGGCAATCATGCCTTTCCAGCGATGTGGGGTGGTGGCCATTCTTGCACAAACATACGGTGGAAGCTTGTGTTTGTGAAATGGGAGGCGTGCTGTAGGAGCGATTTGGGCATGGGAAATCGTCTTTGTAGGGCGGCTTTGCCCAGTGAGGGGGCGTGTTGACTTGCTGAAACTGCGTGTTGGCTAAGTGCGAGGGCATGGCGGAAAAATTTGTGGTGAGCCAGCTTTGTTTTGAGGGGGTGAACCGCAAAGGAGCGCAAAGTCAGCTTTGTTTTGAGGATTGAACCGCAAAGGACGCAAAGGAGCGCAAAGCCAAGCACGCCGCTGAAAAGAAAACCGCAAAGCCAAACAAAATCGCCGATCACTGCGACCTCCCTTCGGCTGAAAAGCTCTACCAACTGCTAACTGCTAACTGCTACCTATGACTGCCGTCCCAATTCGCATTCACCCTGCCAAAACCCACCTTTCACCAAGTCGCCTTTCCCATTGACCATTTGCGGCTTTTTTGAGCGCAAACACCACAATAGTTTTACCCTGTCTTCCATTCACCAAGTGATACTAGAAATTATGAAACGCATTTTCTTCTTCTTGATTCCGATCTTCCTGCTGTGTACACACGCCTTTGCCGGTGAGGTGGAAACCAACTCCAAGGTGACAGCTGTCACCGTGTATCGCAATTTGGCCCGCGAGACACGTAGCAGCATTACCAATCTGCCTGCGGGCCATACCGAGGTCGTGATCAGCAATGTGAGTCTCCAAATGTTGGATCCCAGCATTCAAGTGGCCGTCAAGGGTGGCGCAGTATTGCTTTCGGCCAGTGTGCGCACCAATTCCTTCAACGATGACTTTGCGATCGCAGCCAATCCTGCTGCATTGAAACTCCAGGATTCCATCACGGCACTCAACCTCGTCTTGCGCTGGATCGCCGAGGAAAGGTCTGTGCATGTCGGTGAGCTACAGCTAGTTTCGCAACTGCTGCAATCGGCCACCACACAAAAAGAATACAAGCCCGCCGACCTCAATGCCTGCGCCGACATCTACCGTGATCGCACGATGGAGCTCCGTAAAAAGCTGTTTGACATGCAAGTGCGGCAAGAAGCCATCCAAGCAAGGATTGCCAAGCATGACGCTGCGCTCCAAGACATGGCACCCAAAGCCAAAAATCCGGTCAAGGAAATTGTGCTCAATTTCTGGGCAGAGGCACCTGTCACTGCGACGATCAAAACGATGTACCTCGTCCAGAGTGCGGGATGGATTCCCATGTATGACCTCAATGTCGAAAACACCAATCAACCTGTCGCCATCTCCTACAAGGCGAGCGTGTTTCAGGCGACGGGATACGATTGGAAAAGTGTCGATCTCACCATTTCGACATCCACGCCAGGCATGAACAACGATCGGCCTATTTTGAGTCCCCGTTACGTGGACTATGTGACCTATGCACCTGCTGCTAGTTTCTTGTCGGGTGCCGCAACCAACTCCATGTACATCAATAACGGATCAACCGTGACCAATGATGTAGATGTATCGCAATATGAGGTGAGCACGACGGAATCAGATATCCACATGGATTACAAAATCGAGATCGATCAGACGATCCCCTCCGATGGCAATCAGCACATTTGCAAACTCAAAAATTATGACGTGCCCGCAACCTACCGCTACCATACCGTGCCAAAGCTGGACAATGCCGCCTATCTGCTCGCACGCATCACCGACTACGGCCAATACAATCTCTTGGCAGGCAAGGCAAATATATTTTTTGAAGACACCTACATCGGTCAAGTGAATCTCAATCCACAGGTGACGGGCGATACCCTCTTGGTATCCCTAGGACGCGACGAAAAGATTGTGGTCAAGCGCACGCGCATTCTGGAAAAGACAGGCAAGAAGATACTGAGTGGCGCACAAACGGAAAATTTTGCCTATAAAATCACGGTGCGGAACAACAAAGGCGTGCCGATACATATTGAGGTGCTTGATCAAGTGCCCCTATCCAGAAAGAAGGAAATCGTCGTGACCTTGAAAGACAAAAGCGGCGCAGATTATGAGCTAGATTATGGGCGCCTACTCTGGCAGCTCAAAATCGAACCCAACAAGAGCAAAACTTTGGATTTGATCTATACAATTGAATCTCCTGAGAACAAGGTGGTCGCTGAACAATAATTGGAAATGCGTGGGAATTGTAGTGGTCATGTTGACTGCTACAATTCCTACGCAAATTTTGCTCAAATTGTACCCGTGATACCCAACACAAGAATATGAAACGGAAAGAATTCCTTGTCACTTCAGCCATCACTGCGTTTTCCATGAGCGCATTTGGGTCGGTCATTCAGCAGCTCAACGGCAGCTTCAAGGGCGACTGTGAAACCACCAACGACATTTTGGGACCCTTTTACCGCGCCGACGCGCCCTTGCGCAATGACCTTACCTATGACGGGCTCGCAGGTGCCCGTATCACGCTCAAGGGGCAGGTATTTGGGGCAGATTGCGTCACGGCGCTAGTCCATGCACAAGTCGAGATTTGGCATTGCGATACCTTGGGCGAATATGACAACGAAACCGAGGCCTACAGGCATCGCGCCCGCCTGCTCACCAATGCCAAAGGGGAGTATGCTTTTCACACGATTGTGCCTGGCAAATACCTCAACGGCAAACTCTACAGGCCCTCCCATATTCACTACCGCGTCACCGAAAAAAACAGCAAGGAGCTGATATCGCAGATCTATTTCCAAGGGGACACGCATATTAAGGCCGACCCTTGGGCCTCCAACCAAAAGGCCGAGCACCGCATCCTGCCGATCACGCCAGATGATACCGCAGGGAACCTCGCAGTGAAATTTGACATTTACCTCAGGGAGAAATGAGGACGCGTTTTAATTTGAACTTCTGTATTCGGTAGGATTAAATCCTGTTTTGGCTTTGAACAGCTTGCTGAAATGCTGAGGATATTTGAAACCTAAGCCAAATGCGACTTCATTAATCGCGTCATTGGAACTCAGTAGCTGTGTTTTTGCTTTCTCAATCAAGTAATTATGAATGTGGTCTTTGGCACTTCGGCCTGTTTCTATCCTCAGCAGGTCACTCAAATAACTGCCCGAAATATTGAGGGCTTCGCCACATTGTTTCAAGGTAGGCATCCCATGGGTGACCAAATCGTCGGAGCTAAAATAGGTCTTCAGGAACTCTTCAAACCGAATCATGATGTCCTTGTTTTGATTCGTCCTTGTATAAAACTGCCGTTCGTAGTAGCGCAGACAATATTTTAAAATGGTATCAAGATTGGCGATGATCAAGTCCTGGGAATGCTTGTCAATATTCCCTTGCAACTCGAGCTCAATGCGTGCGACCAATTGTCGCAACGTGTCTTTCTCGTGTTCAGAAATATGCAAGGCGTGATGAATGTCGTAATCAAAAAAAGAGTACTCCCTTATTTTGACGCCCAGTTCAGATTTGCGAATCAAATCTGGATGGAAAATGATGGTCCAACCTGAGTCATCCAGCTCCTGAACGGGTGCAGAAAATGACAGGGTTTGATTGGGCGCCATGAACACCAGGGTGCCTTCTTCAAAATCGTACGAACTTCTTCCATATTGAAACGCACTCGTTTCCATTTTTCCTTTGAGGGAAAGCGTGTAGAGTTCGCTTGTGAACTTGATGTTTTCATGGTCAAATTCTACGTGGGGCCATTTCCTGACGATCGTAATCAAGGGGTGCCTGGGCTTGGGGAAACCCAGCATTTGATTGACTTCGGAAATAGACTTGAATTGAATAATTTTTTTCATCTCAATTCCCGTTTTCATGTAGCGCTACGAGGCAGACACTTGATGCTTTTTTTGCGCTCTGTACGCCAATACACCAAAGATAATCATTAAAAAGCCTCTGACACTATCAAACAGCAACATATCTATCCTGTCAAATTGTATGAAGACAATCATGCTTACCACAAAAAGCAGAAAGCCAACGGTCGTGGCAGCTTGAATGCCTGCAATATTGCCCTTGCGAATCCAAATCAAGCTCCACAAGCAAATGCTGAAAGACAGAAATAGATTGTAAGCCATGATGCGTTGAAGGATCCCCATGTCTGGCTGATGTTGTATTCCAAATTGTCCAAGTATGGTTGGGAAATCGACCATGGTAAACACACCCAAGGAGAAGGCGACCAAGATTTGGAAAATCAACAAAAGTGATAGACCATTTTTCCAGGTTTTTATTTCTTTCATAACTATGCTACGTTTTAGGATACAAGGCAAAGTTATGATCTGTGGAAGTGGGCAATTTATTCAATTCCCAGAAGCTTGCATATATTTCGCTGAGCGTTTGTCGTCGTGGTCAAGTTTGTTGTAGCATGACGTAGGTGAGTGTGCTTGTCATGTCGTGTGGACGTCTCGGTCATCGCGTATGCGATAATCGAGAGCTTTTGATCGAATCACAGGACAAATTTGGCAGTTTTTGATTCGCGAGCCAGAGGCTCGTGATTCCGTGAGCGTGGGAGCCGGAGGCTCCCGCTTCAATTTCTGAATTTGTCGTACACCCACGGCTGACCGAAGGGCGCTCGTTTTCGACGTCGGGACGGATCGTCCTGCGCCGGGTTTGAAGGCAAAAAAATGGGTGGAAGCATGTGCTGCTCCCACCCACGTATCGCCGATCAAGGATGCCTCAGTACCTCGCGGGCTTCGTTTTGATGTGGATCATGCAATCGATCTCCATTTCCAAGCCTGTCTCTTTGGCGTTTGCCAAAAGGCGGCGCACGTCTTGCAGTGACTTGGTAAGTGCTGCGATGCGCTTTTTGGAATTGGAATTGTCCCTGTTGAATTCATTGTAATCCCGAAACAATTTCTGATCGTGAAATCCAATCTTGAAGCGCAACAATTCTGCCAACAGGAGGTCGGCATCTGAGATGTCAAAAGTGCCTTCGATGAGCTTTACATCCAATTCTTGTTCCATGAAGCCTATATGTTAAATGTGTCCTTTACGTTTTTTCAATCTTCACTGATCAAGACCGGGGCTTTGCCATCGGTGACGATGATCTTGGCATTGGGAGACGAAGACAGTTGTTGAAATACCTCCAAGCTTCGCCATTGGATGATGGATGGCGTAAGTCCCTCGGAAAGAATCTTTTGTGCATCGCGTACACCTGCGGCCTCGATGCGCTTGCGAGCGGCCTCGACTTCCTCTTGCTGAAGCTCAAACTCTTTGCGCTTCACAATCTGCTCTGCCTCAAGCTTATTTTCGATCTGCGCATACAGTCCCGGTGGCAGGCTGATGCTCTTGAGCAGCACCGACTCGATCTTGAAGCCTCGGTTTTCAACAATGCTGTCCATGTGGTAACGAATGTCCTCTTCGATCACAGAGCGCTGCCCTGAGTGCAGCTCCTTGGCCATGAAGCGTGCGCTCACATCGGCAGCTGCCGATCGAAAGACGCTCAGAATCAATACTTCTTCATAGTCTCTGCCCACTTCTGCGAGGACTTTGGCGGCCATGTCGGGCGTGATGTGGTACAAGATGGAGATCTCGGCGCTCACGTTGAGACCTTCCTTGGAGGGCAGATTGAGCTTCACCTCACGGTTGACGGTGCGGGTAGGCATGCGCTGCACTTGCGACACAAAGGGATTGAATCCCACGACGCCAGGTTGATGAATCTTGTCCTTGATTTTTCCCAGTGTCACCTTGATGCCCACCTCGCCCGGCCTCACGATTGCGCAGCTGGGCAAAAGAAATAGGACCAACAATGTAAAAAAGGCAAGGCCCAAGCCGAAACGATGATTTTGATGTATTGCTTTCATATCTTGAGTTTTGATATTAGAACTTCTTTTTAATTTGTAACGGCTATTTTTAAAAATAGTTTTACTATCATGCGAAAATTGAAGTATCCAAAGTGCGTAGGGTTGGCTTTGGGAGTGTCTAAAACTGTCTTTTGGGGGGGAAATGTGCATCCCTCTCCTTGCGGATGCCCATTGATGTTGCGGTCATTTCCCATACATGAGCAACGCGGTCACAACGGCTAGGCTCTCTATTTCCTCCAAATATCCCAAGACAGCCGCAGCTCCAAAAGGTCGGCGACATGGCGATGCGTTTTGAGATTGAAGCCCGCAAATAGGCGTTTGGTGACGTACATTCCCAAACCATATCGCTGATAGACGGGATCGTTGAGCTTGAATTGATCAAAAAAGTAAATGCCCAATTGCTGGGAAAAGACGACTCTGCCCAGCAAAAACTGATGCCCGACGAGGATGCCACCGCGCTCATGCCTGCCAGGTATGCCCTCGCGTTTCATTTTCAGCTTGCGTGCGCCGTCGTTGATCCACTCCACCCCAAGGTTGAGGCCGCTCCATCGCCCTACATAATAGACCCCTTGGGTCCAGATGCCCCAGACGCCGTTTTGGCGCGTATCTGCGGCGCCAGCGCGCTTGAGCGTGCCTGTGAGGCCTGCACTGAAGCGCAGGCGTGGATCGGGGGGCGATTTGTCCATGTTTTTGGCCCGCGCCACAAAGTCGATGCCTTGAGGTGCATAATCTACACCGAGGCTCATCGTTGGATAGTTGATGCCCTTGTTGGGCAAGGCGAGCCCGCCGTTGCTCACATGGTTGAAATTGCCCGCCAAGCGCAGGCTCCAATGGGGATTGACCCTGAAACTCAATGCCACCCCTAGCGCAACAGCGATGTTCACGGGCAACGAATAGGCCAGGTTGTTGGGATTGCCGAGCGAGTCATAGGGGTTTGTCTGATATGAGATGCCACTGCCCAAGCGTATGCTAAGGTTGAGGCGATGGCGGGTCAAAAATATGGGTTCGACATACCACATCGCGGTGGCACCATACCCTAGGATATCGCTGCCATAATTCCAAAAGGTGAGTGACGCGCCTGTGCGTGGATAGCAGTTACAAAAATCCCAAGCGCGCTTGCTCAGCAGTTGCTTCCCGATATCGAGTTCTGTGCCCCAAGGATTGGTATGCCGCACGGGATCCAATGCGTAGGAGTGGATCAGCACAAAGCCATTGTGGGCGCGGGCACCCAATAGCAGGCGTGTGCGGATACTGTCTGCCCCTGTGCCCGATTGTGCGAGGGCGCTGCCACCCGCCATCGTCAACAATGTCCAACTCAAAATGAACCACACCTGCCGAATTCGGATCGCTTGAAGTTTCATGGCACGATCTAAGCTTTGGATTTAAAGCGATGGAAATTTTGAAAAAGCGCAATCCCTGGCGACCTAAAGTGTACGATGAACCCAAGTGAAGCCTCAGAAACGAGCCTTTTTGATGCCGCCATTTGGAGGTTTGCCTGCTTGGCGCGCCTGATTTACGGCTGCAAAACCATCTCATACAGGCGGCGCACACTCAGGTCCAGATAGGGCGGTGAGGCCTTGGCCTCGTAGAGGAGCATGTTGGCGCCAGGACCCATCTCAGCGATGAGTTCCGCCTCGTGCGCGAGTATGCCTTCATAGACGCGGTTTTGATAGATTTTCCAGTTGGGGGTGTCTTCGCGCGCAATGAAGGTGAGGCCCGACATTTCGAAAAATGGGATCGCCTCCAAAGACAATAAATCCCAATATGTGAACATGAATTTGCCTCCAGGTTTCAGCACGCGCTTGATCTCCCGCAGGGCGATCACCTTGTCGGGCGCGGCCCAGAGGCTGTCGATGCAGATCACGGCATCGACCGACGCATCCTCCAAGGGGATGGCATAAAACTCACCGACTGCAAACCGTGCGGGGTATTGCAGTTGGAATGCCTGCTGGAATGCCTCGGCCTGATCGACAGCCTCAGGGATGATGTCGATCCCAATCAATTGCAGATGCAATTGCTGCGCGAGCCAGAGGCCAGGCCCGCCACGGCCACAGCCGATGTCGAGCAATGTGCTGCCGGGCGCGCATTGCAGGCGTGCGGCGATCACGTCGAGGTCATGCTGGGTGAGGTAGCCATAGTGCTCCAAGCCTGCTGGGTATTGGTCGCCAAAGGCATCTGCCCAGATCTTTTCCATCCAGCGGCTGCGTCCAGGGAATTGATAATAGTACCGATAATAGACCTGGTTCAGGTCTTCATATTGTTCCGACATCCATGACACGCGTTAATGCAGGTGCATGATACAAAATTTGACCGATGTGGCAATGGGGCTGGTATTCCGTTCTGGGATCATCGCCGTTTACGGTCCTCGGTTTGGCGATGGGGGGCTTAGAAGCACAATCACTAAGATTGATTACTCAGGTTAAATAGAAGCACAAACGAACAATTTGGAACAATACTCCCAATCTTGCCAAACCGATGAGGGCGGCTGGGCTACTTATTACGCTGCACTTTGAACTAGATGATTCAACATCAAGCAATCAAAAACTTCAATGGCCGAATTTGTCGTGCTTCCTAGAATTGAAATTCCCCTTACTTCACACAAAAAGTCTTCCAAGCCAGCGCCGCTGCCCCCAAAATCCCAGCACTCTTGCCGTGCAAATTCGAGAGCTCCACGTGGGTGCGGCCCCTGAAAATGGGGAGCACATTGGCTTCGAGTGCCTTGCGCGTCGGCGCTAGTAGCAGGTCACCTGCGCTTGCGATGCCGCCATACAGGAATATTGCTTCTGGACTCAGGTAAGCGACTGTGTCGGCCAAGTGACGACCGAGGACCTCGCCGGTGTAGCTATAGATGCCTGCAGCGATCTGATCGCCCGCTTGGGCGGCTTGGGCGATCTGCTTGGGGCTGAGGTTTTCAAACGGGATGTCGCGCAGGGTACTGCTTTGTTTGTAGGCCGTGAGGTGCTCCATCGCGGTCTGCTTCATGCCGCGCGCAGAGACGTAGGCCTCCAGGCAACCCCGGCGGCCACAGGTACACAGGCGACCGCCTGGTACCGAGATCGTGTGACCGATTTCGCCAGCAAAGCCCGTATGGCCGTAGAGCAACTCGCCATTGACGACGATGCCGCTGCCCAAGCCTGTGCCGATGGTGATGATCACAAAGTTGCGCATGCCCTTGGCTGCACCATAGAGCATCTCGCCGATCGCTGCAGCGTTGGCGTCATTGGTGAGCACGACCGGGACATCGAGCGCGTTGTGAAACATGGTGCGCAGATCGACATTGCCGGGCCAGATGAGATTGGGAGCCTGCTCGACCATGCCCGTGTTGATATTGCCATTGGGGGCGCCGACGCCCATGCCGCAAAGGGCATCGTCGTGGCCGACCTCGATGAGGCGGCTCTTGATTTCATCAGAGAGGGCCGCAACCAAGCCTTGAGGCTTGTCGAAGGCCCGGGTCGAGAACTTCATCTCCGAGATGATTTCGCCGCGCTCGTTCACCAACCCCAAAGCGGTATTGGTGCCCCCGATGTCTGCGCCGATGACGAGTCGATTTTTCATTCTGAGTATGGATTTTCTTCCTTGGTCTGCCTGCGGGCACCCTGCCATCCAAAGAAGGCAAGGTATAAGTAGCACGCCGCAGGAACCAAATAAGAGAGTTGAAAACTATGCGCGATAGCGGATGAATGCAAGACATCTGCGACCCAGGCCTGCAATGGCGGGATCAATGCGCCCCCCACGATGGCCATGATGAGCAGGGAACTGCCTTGGCTGGTATAGAGGCCGAGGCCCTTGATCGACAGCGAGAAAATATTGCTCCACATGATCGAGTTGAAGAGCCCTGCGCCGATCACCATCCACGCTGCCAGGCTACCACTGCCAAATGCGCCGACCAGCAGGCAGGCGATGATCACCAGCGAAAAGATGGCGATGCTCAGGCCCGGCTTGTCGCGCCCGATCATCAACCCGATGAAGTTGACGACGATCAATCCGATATAGATCGACAGCTCTTGTAGGGGAAGCGTCTTGTAGGTAAATGCGCCCGCTTTGGTGTCGATGCCAGTGATGAAATAGATGAAAAAGAAGCAGCCCACAGAAACTAGGGCCATGTAGATCGCCTTTTTTTGACGGTCAAGCGTGGTGCTGAGGGAGATCGCACCAAGCAAGCGCCCGATCATCAACCCACCCCAATAAAAGGAAAGTAGCCTCGTGGCGCTTTCCTTGGGCATGTTCAGCACATTCTCATCCTTCAAAAAATCGAGGAGAAAAGTGCCCACCGAGACTTCAGCACCGACATATACAAAGATGGCGATCACACCC
>JANORP010000123.1:0-25031 GCA_031415375.1 Bacteroidota bacterium
ATTACCAGCGGAATCACACAAATTACCCCACATTCCGCTGGCAATAAAAACAAATCCAACACTGAGCCTGAGCCAAAAACGAAGCCCAAATTCCATTTCCCTGCGCATAGAAAAATACTCTTCAATCGCTCGAATCACACATTCTAGGGGATATCTGCGCCCATCTAAGGATTCTATTACCAGCGGAATCACACAAATTACTTCACATTCCGCTGGCAATAGAAATAAATCCAACACTGATCCTGAGCCAAAAATGAAGCCCAAATTCCATTTCCTTGTTCGTAGAAAAATGCTCCTAAATCGCTCAAATCACACACTCTAGGGAATATCTGTGCCCATCTAAGGATTCTATCACCAGCGGAATCGTACAAAATAAACCACATTCCGCT
Organism: Bacteroidota bacterium; assembly: GCA_031415375.1. GTDB lineage: Bacteria > Bacteroidota > Bacteroidia > J057 > JADKCL01 > JADKCL01. The sequence goes on from JANORP010000123.1 coordinate 390, forward strand.
GGTAATAAATTTCAAAACCGAAACAAATCGTCCATGTTTATAGATTGTTGAATAAACCCAATACTGTGCTCATTGGGGGTCAATCCAAAAGTGGTAATGATCGTTGGAAACATCGATTTGCGGGTTTTGGTCTGCGCTTGAAAGACCAGCATCTTTTGCCTGAGCTCCTGTGCGAGGGCCTTCGTAAGTGCAAAAGGTTTTTCATAAAACTTGGCTTCGCACACATTGATCACATGATCTCGCCGATCAAGCAGAAGGTCAATCTGCGTGCCTTCCTGATCGGCAATTCCTTTGGATCGAAAACTAGAGACTTCACAATAGACGCTTCCCACTCCTAGCGCTACCTTGATTTGCTCAGCATGTTTGATACAGATGTTCTCAAAAGCAAAGCCACTCCAAGATTTCCAACTCTGCGAGGCTGAGAGCTGTTTCCAATTGACACGCTGCTTTCCGTCGATAAATTTGAGAAAGAAGATAGAATACTCGTCTTGCAGGCGATAGCGTGTATCCTTTTTTTTCTTCCCAAAAGGCTGTGCAGAGGCGATGAAATCACACCACTCCAGCTCCTTCAAAATTTTAGAGAATGTACCTCCATCCTTGAGTCCCACGATCGGTAGCAATTCGTCTCGTGTGAGACCTCTCATCTTCTGCGCCAAAGTGCGTATGATTTTTTCATGTATCTCCCAATTTTGAAACAAAGCCTTGTATAGATTCTCAAACTCTCCTGCAAGCAAGCCGTTGCGTTGAAAACAAATCCTATCCATGGCTTGGACTGCACTTTCACCCACCCTCACTTCTTTGAGATAATATGGAATCCCTCCCATCGACATATAGAGCTGCAAGATCTGATAGTGCGAAAGATTGATACCATGGTGGGTCAGGTATTCCTGAGTTTCTTTCAGATTAAGAGGCGATAGATGAACTCTTTTTGTGATACGATTGTGTAAGCCCCCTCGATTGTTGAACAGATTGTGGATCATCCAAGAGGTTGCGGAGCCACAAACGATCAGCAATACATTGTGTTTTGTCGCCCAGCTGTTCCAAAACCAGTCCAACCCCATCAAGAAATTGGATCGATGGGTGTCTAGCCATGGCAACTCATCGATGAAAACCACGATACGCTTACTCTTGCGAATCTTCTTCAGGTGTAGGCTCAAGGTATAAAAAGCTTCTTGCCAGTTGCGGGGGGGCTCATCGGACAAGGGTGTCCGGAATTGCGTCATCAGGCTAAGGTGAAAATTGCTCAGTTGCTGACGATAGCTTGCATTGAGAATACCACTAAAATCAAAGTCAATTTTCGAATCAAAATAGGTGCGAACCAAGTAGGTCTTGCCGACCCTACGCCGGCCCGTAATTGCCAAAAAATGTGGCTCAATCGATGCATAAGCGTCTTCCAAGACCTTTTTCTCCTCGACTCTCCCGATAATTACCTTTTTCATAGACATGCTATTGCCAGCGGAATCTCGGCAAATATATCACTTTCCGCTGGCAATAGCGCAAAGAGCCATCGCGTATTCACTTCGCCATCAGACCCTGGTTGGGACGCGATGCAAATCTCCAAGTATTCTGCATGAGGCAGATATCAAAGCCTGCCGCAAAGCACACGATTGGTGTCACTCCACATTGCTCCACCAATGACGCGTCGCAGTCTCCTCCCCCATCACTACAATCGCCCCAATCTCAGGCGTACATACCGCAAGTCCTTTAGCCAGCGCTGCTGCTGTAAATTGCTCCACTGGCTCCTTCCAGCGGTGCATGGCAAGCTGAAATCCCCCCCAATGCACAGGGATGCTCCACCGAGCGCCAGCATCAAGCGCCGCTTGTACACATTCCTCAGGAAATAAATGAATGGGCCGCCAATTTTCATTGTACTGACCACATTCCATGAATGCCCAATCAAAAGGTCCTAGTCGCTCACCCACTTCTTTGAAGTGTGCCCCATAGCCGCCGTCACCGCTCCAGTAGATCTTGTGGACGCCATGCACAAACACCCAACCACCCCATAGTGACATGAAGCGATCGCTCACACCTCGACCAGAAAAATGTCGTGAGGGCGTAAACGTGAGTTCAATGCCTTGGAGTGTCATCGATTCCCACCAGTCAAACTCCGTAATCGCATCACCGGGGATACCCCAGCTTTCAAGATGCCGCTTCACGCCCAGAGCCACTAGCCATGTATCGCACTTTCCCTTCAAGCGCTGTATGCTGGCATAGTCCAAATGATCATAATGATCATGCGTCAGCAAAATCGCATCGAGTGGCGGCAAATGGTCGATCACGTCGAGGGAATTTTCGCTAAAGCGCTTGGCCGTAAATGGTGCGATCGGTGTGGAGTCGCCACCTAGCATCGGGTCGATGAGCAAATTTTTGCCCCCAATCTGCAACAGCAGCACCGAGTGCCCATACCAAACAAATTTGGGCAACTCCAAATCAGCCTGAAAGCGTGCAAGATCCATCGGGATGATCGGTAAGGGACGTGCTGGGCTTCGGCCCTTCGTCTGGGTAAGGCGCTCTTGAAGGAGCTTGGGCACCTTCGCGAGACTCATGTCCATCGCAGTCACTTCCAAGTTGTGAAAAATCTTGCCATCCCAATGCTTGGATCGACCAAAAGCCTCAAGGTCACGGGGGCGGATCTGCCCCCCAAACTGCGGATTGAGCCGGATATAAAGCAGTGTTCCGATCGGCAGAAGCGCTAAAGGAGTCAACAACAAGAACCAATACATACAACTCTTTCGGTGATGGTTATTTTTCGCAGGGAAACTCTATGGACAGACCGTAACTATCGTGCTGTGTTGCGAGATCATTCCTGACTGCCTTTATAACCGATCGGGCGTGCAATAGTTTTGTTTACCCGATGTCACGACAAGCGATTTCTGATCCATGCAAATCTGAATCTCGTCGGCTGCAATGGAAAATGTGTGCATAAATCGGGGCAGCCTGAAGAGAATTCGGTAGAGATCCATCCATCCAGGGTGTGTACAAAGCAAAGGTCCGAGCCACTTGCGCAGCTCGGACCTTAAGAATTCTTGAGATCAGAAGGAATGTCTTATTCAAACAAGACCTTCATCTCCACACGACGGTTTTTCTGCTTGTTGGCAGTGGTCGTGTTGGGGACCAATGGTTTGGTTTGGCCAAACCACTCGACGACAAAGCGCTCGGCGGCGACACCACGGCTGTTCAGATATGTCTTCACAGCATTGGAGCGGTTTTTGGAGAGCGTCATGTTGGCGGCAGGATTGCCGACGTTGTCGGTGTGACCTGCGATGTTGAGTTTCCAATCTGGGCGAGCGACCAAGAGCTTGGCCAAGGAATCCAACTCGTCAAGTGACGTCGAGCGGATAACGGCTTTGCCAGATTCAAACTCCAAGTTGCTAAAGGCCAAGTCGAGGACTTTTTGCTCTTCGACAGTGAGCTTAGGACAGCCTTTGTTGTCAACTGGGCCAGGTGTATTGGGGCAATCATCGATGTTGTCGGTCACGCCGTCTGCATCGAGGTCACCATAAGGACAGCCTTGGTTTTCTTTAGGACCAGGGGTATCGACACAGCGGTCTTCGCGGTCAAAGATACCGTCTTTGTCCAAGTCGCCGTAAGGACAGCCAAAGTTGTCTTTGGGGCCGAAGTCATCGACACACTTGTCTTCATTGTCATAAGTGCCGTCACCGTCGGTGTCTGGGCAACCTTTGTGCTCAGCATCGCCGGGCTTGTCTGGGCAGAGGTCTTGGCTATCCAAGATGCCGTCACGGTCACGGTCTGGGCAACCATTGGTTGCGACAGGGCCGGGCTCGTCTGGGCAAGCATCTTTGCTATCCTGCACCTTGTCACCGTCACGGTCAGGGCAACCTTGGAATTCGGCCAAGCCAGGTACATCGACGCAGGCATCGAGCGAGTCCACGATGCCGTCGCCGTCGGTATCTGGGCAGCCACTGAATGCAGCCAAGCCAGGCACGTCTGGGCAGACGTCATTTTTGTCGATGATCTTGTCACCATCGCGGTCTGGGCAGCCTTGAAATTCGACCAAGCCGAAATCGTCTGGGCAAGCATCTTCTTTGTCGATGATGCCGTCTTTGTCACGGTCTTTTTGCTCGCGGCCAAAAGTGAGGTTGATACCTGCATGCACGTGTGCTTGGCGCACAGACTGCGGTGCAAAGGCTGCCAACAAGTTGTCGGTCACAGCATACAACTGCACTGGGCCAGCATTGACCGAAAAGCCGAAGCCAGGGTTCAAGAAGCTGCGATTGGCATAGGACCAGCTTGCAGAGAGTTGCAGCACGCGACCCAAGGCCAAGTTGTAAGATGCAGTCACCGTCGGGCGGAAGGTGCCTTTATACACTTCACCGCTAAAGAGGATGCCAGCATTCATCTTATCGTTGATGAGATAGTTGGCACTCAAGTAAAAGCGGGGGATCGTAGGCGCATTGTAGGCAAGGCGCGTCGTGTCTGGTGCAAATGTGCCTGCAAGCGAATCGACGATCGCAGTGGAGAGGGAATCAAAGTAGTTTCCATTTAGGCTATCGCCTTTTGGAAAGTCCGTGATATCAATGCCTTGGAAAGTAAAGGAGGCATTGTTGGAAAAGATATTGACGGGGGTGTCTTTCCAACGAATGAATCCCAAGTCCACGATGCTACCTGCAACTTTGAACTTCTCTGGGACGACTTCCCAAGAGAAGCCAAGATCACCGCCAAAGCCGTGATTTTTGCCAAAGAAGTAACTTGTTGGTGCGACATCAGAGGCAGCATCATTGGTGGAGTCACCGTCCAATGCATTGCCGATCGGACCTGCAGCATTCACTTGGAAATCAGAGTTTGCGGTGAGCCAAAAGAAGTCGGCATCTGTGAAGAGCGACACGTCGCTGCGCGAAGTATAGACATTGGCGATGCCATTGAGATACTTCAACTTACCACCGATTTTCAAGCGTCCATCGTCAAAGATGTCGCGGGTGTAGCCGATACCATATTCGGTATATGCACCTGCATCCACGCCCAAGCCTTTGAAGCTTGCAGTTTCTCCCAAGAAGCCTGCGTTGCCTTTCCAAGCCAACGTGAAGAAGTCCTTAGGGTAGGTAAAGCGGCCATATACTTTGGACGTAGCATTGAAGCTGATATAAGCCTTGCCTGTCTTGAAGCCAAAAGACAACAAGTCGGTATTGGCATTGATTGCCAGCAAGTTCTTGTTGGCCAATTTGCTCAGCATATTGTCCACGTCGAGCGTGAGAGAGTCATCTGCGCCCAAAACCAGCAGGTTTTTCAAGGCAAAACCACTGTTGATGCCTTGTGCATAGATGGAGGAGATGACCGGCAAGCCAATGTTCACACGCGTCGCGGGTGTGTTGGCGGGGTTTTGGTACATGGATTGTGGAATCCAGTTCATGTTGTACAGCGTCAGATCGGTCTGGGCAAAACCCATCGAGCTAAGGCACAACATCAACAGCACCAGAAATTTATTTTTCAGTTGCATTTTATTTTCTCTTTCTAATATCTGTTCAATGCGAATCAACACCCTGTGATCAGAGTTGCACCTTGTATTTGAACTTCACCATCACCCCTAGATAGAGGTCCATCGTGTAGTCGCTGAAGACCTGGATGTTGCGTGAGCCTGCATCAAAGGTGTCCACCCAGCCACGTGAGACCAAGTGGGTAAATTTGCGCGCTTCGAGCTTCTTCAGCTTCTCGCGGTCGATCGTGATGTCGAGCACAGTGCGCTTTTTGGCGCTTTGATCGACACGGCCATTGATACCAGGGGTAGGCGATGCGAAAACCACGCCGCGTCCACCGACAAACATCGAGTCGATCGGCACAGGGATTCCCGTGAAATTGGAATCGACGAGGGTCGAATCATAGAAATAGACTTGGGCACGGGCATCGGCTGGGAAGCCGTTGTCGATCGTCAAGCGAAAGGTCACCGACTCAATCTCTTGGATATCGCCTTGAATGGGGAAAATTTCTACCAAGGCAGTGTCTGATTTCGCAAAATCAACGGCAGTACCATCAAAAGGCAAGAAAACCTCCATGTCAAGACCGATTTTGCTCGTGTCTTGCAACCAGTTCACACTCGAGCCACCAGCAGGGTTAGTGAGGGCAGAAACGGTGTAGCGCAGTTTGGTAGGCGCAGATGCAGCAACACTCACGACATTGGAGTTGCTGCGATTGATATCGACGATGGTCGGCAGCGTGCCACCTACCGTCGCATTGTGACCGATCACAGGCTGGTTGGCAAGTGGGCCTGTGAGCGAATGAACACCATTGCCTACATCGACAAAGTCCAGCTGGGTCACATCCAACCGCACGTCGGCACCAACACCGTTGTTGAAAATGGCTTTCACACGTGGGTCGGCCCAAGTGATGACGCCGTCTTGCTGATTTTCAAAGAAACGAATGCGTACCTCGCTGGCTGGCGCACCAAAGGTCTGCTGCTTGATGTCACCCAAGATCGTGCGAAATGTTGGACCTGTCACAGCCATTGCAAGATTCAACTGGTCACCTGCATTGCCTGAGCCGCTAGCGCCAGAGATGGTGCCGCCAGCTGAAACACGGATATCATTGAAGCCTTGGCTACCTTGCGTAAGGTCGAGGCTGTAGCCTGCCAAAGGCACGCTTACACTCAAACCGACTCCGTTGGCAGCACCAGCAAATGTATGCGTGAAGGCAACACCACTCGCTGAGATAAGATTGGGGATGCTCACAGTCACGTTCACTGGGTAGCTGAAGGCTGTGTTGAGCGCAAAACTCAAATTGCCACCTTTGAATACAATGCTGTGAATTTCAGCACTGCCAGGCAGGCCGAGGAGCGGTGCATCGTAGATGATAGCTGGCACGGTAACAGTACCAGCACCTGCCAAAATCGTTGCATCACCAGGCGTAAGTGGGTACGTCTGAGTATTGGCTTGGTTTGGGATCACCAATACATTCTCAGCGGAAACGGAGAAAATATTGCCAAAATAGCGCAATGCCAAAATGCCTGTCGTGTCCACCACGATCACATCTTGGTCGTCAAACCTGCCGAGTACTTCGGGTACCGTTACAGTGGATTTGATCAAGGGGACTGCCAATTCGGGGTTCCAAGTGGCATCCTTGATCCTGTCGGTTTCAAAGTACTCCTTTTTGCAGGATTGCAGGGAAAGCACCCCTGCGAGTAGCAAGCTCAAGCAAGCAAGAAGCCAGGATGGCCTGGCAACGCCAATACGCATGTTCCTGTTCATAAAGGGTAAAATTACTTTTGGTATTAATTTCAAAACTTTTGCAAAATTAAGTTTTTAGCGGTCATTCTCACATCAAATCAGAAAAAAGGACGACAACCACACAACTTTAACAAAACGCTGGTCGATACCAGACGCAGTGGACATCATTCGATCCGAAATACCGCCAGATGCCCCATACGCCACGAAACAACTGCACGATGGAATAGCAGCTACGGAAATTCGACCGATGGGTTGATTTAGCCCACCAAGGCTGCAATTTAGCCGCACTATTTGTTGTAGCGCGTTTCAATGAACCTTACTGCACCATAGCCACCTGCAAGGATGGTGAGCATCGCCCCAGCACCACTATATACACCCACTTGATCCATACCGCCTAAAAAAAGGCGATTGCGGGTCGCATCTACACCCAAGGCAGTGTAACTGCCACTCACCAAAGCGGCAGACAAAGTACCATTGGTGGCAAAATACTCATAGACGCCTTGATCCGTAAGGATCCAAGCGCGACCATTGGCAGTGGCGGCAGCCACAAATGTGCCGACAGCATCGGTCTCCTGATCGCGTTGTAGCGATTGGCGATCAAGCACCAAGATTTTGCCCTGACCCTGCAGATTACCGCAGACCAGCAACTGATCAGCATTCAGCTCCTGCACCTCCTCGACAGCCCAATCAAGCAGCTGGGTGGCCAGCAAGTTTTCACCCGCTGCGTCATAAGCATCGAGCTTGAGGGGGATGCCCACAATGCCTTCAAGCCCCATATAGACGCGGTCCTTGGTTGCCAATATGGCCGTGCCAGGATGTAGTGCCTCCTCAGTGTCGTTGATGGGTGCACCATCATTGCGGTAGCTACGCAGGTATGGCGGCACCTTCAAAGAGGTGAAGTACTGCGTGCCCTCCATACTCAGCCCAGTAAACGCCTCAGATCCTGTACCTTGTGGCAAATCCACCTGAAACAAGGGCGAGAAATCTTCCCAATCCCATGCCCTCAGAATGCCAGGCACAGCCTGCACAGCCACCAATTGGCCGCTGCGATTGTCGGCGATCATTCCCGCCAATCGTTGGATCCCGGCTGGCCCAGCGTGTACTACGCCAGCGGTATCCATCCAATGCAGTGCATAACTGCCTCCTCCCTGCTCCCCCGCCCACGCCACGCCCCAATAGGCGAGTGGCAGCGCCTGTACATTGATTTGTGTGAATGCCGCCCCATGGTTGCCTGCAAGATCTACGGCAGTCACACGCAGTGAATATTCTCCAGCTTCAGTATAACGATCACCAGCACTCATTTCAAATCTGAACTGTTGCTTCAGCCCACTGATCGGTACCGTCTTGGACTGCACTACCAGTTCGGTTATCGACTCATACAATATTGCAGTGATGGTACTGAGCCCTTGATCGTCGCTTGCGACGCCCTCTATGATGAAGGTGCTATCGGCGATCACAGTATGGCCATCTGCTGGTCGGGAGAGCGCCACAGCAGGTGCATCGTGATCCTCTTTCTTGCAAGACGGGCATAGCAACAAACTCGCTCCTAAAAGCAGCCAGAAACACCAAACCTGCCCATTGTACGCCTTACCCATCATCCCTTCAGCATCTATTTAGAACCATTAAGTTAGCACAATTCGTGAAAAAATCCAATCTCAATTTCGTCGAATCTATGCACGAGTCTTAGATTCAAAACCTTACGCAATTTTTTCGCCTGCAGCACCATTTTCTTTCAAATTTGGACACAATCTTTATTTGTTCACATATCTCACGAAAACCCCTCTCAATTGCGTCCAAAGCCACTTCATTTATGCACACAATGTGGACATTCTCTCCTGTCCTTCCCTTCCAAAATCGGCGTATATTGAGGGTGAGCGACTTAGAAATTTGCGCACATACTAGGGGCAGAATTGTGGAAAAAACGGAATTAAAACTTCTCCCTAATTTTGGAGCTGGGTTATCATACCGGCCCCGCAACATTTACTCTTATGAGTGACCAATATCCACCAGAAGGCGTACACTTCGCGCCTTCCACAGATTTTTTGTCTCGGAAAAACAAGAACATCGTGCCTCAGGCGGTGCGATCTGGGCGCATTCCGCCCCAAGCTTTGGAAATGGAGCAGGCTGTGCTCGGTGCCCTGTTGCTGGAAAAAGACGCCCTCAACAAGATCGTCGATGTCGTGCGGCCCGACATGTTTTACAGGGAAGGCAATAAACTCATCTATGAATCCGTCAATCAGCTCTTTCAAAACTCAGAGCCGATCGACTTGCTCACGGTCAAGAATCACCTGAGCCACACTGGCATGCTTGAGGCTGCAGGTGGCGTCTATTACCTCACCGAGCTTACCAGCAAGGTCGCCTCTGCCGCCAACATCGAGTACCATGCACGGGTGATCGCGCAAAAGTACCTCATGCGCGAGCTTATCAAGATCGGCGACAGCGTCGTGACCTCAGCATTTGACGAGACCACCGACGTCTTCGACTTGCTCGATCGCACAGAGCAAGAGCTGTTTTCGCTCTCAGAGACCAACCTGCGCCGCAATTACATGGCCATGAGTGACCTCGTGGTCACGACCCTCAAAAAACTGGAAGCCATCCAAGGCACCGAGGGTGGCGTCACAGGCGTGGCCTCTGGCTTCAGCCTCCTCGATCAAATGACCTCGGGCTTCCACCCTGCCGACTTGGTGATCATCGCCGCAAGACCGGCCATGGGCAAGACGGCATTTACCCTATCCATGGCCCGCAATGCTGCCGTGCGCTTTGGTACGCCGACCGCATTCTTTTCCTTGGAAATGGACGCACCCCAGCTCGTGCAGCGCCTTCTCTGCGCAGAGGCCGAGGTCGATGCCCAAAAGGTGCGCACTGGCCGCCTAGAGCGTTACGAATGGGAACAGCTTACCAGTCGCATCGGCGCCTTGAGCAAGGCACCCTTGTACATTGACGACACTCCTGCCCTCTCGATCATGGACTTGCGCGCCAAAGGCCGCCGTCTCAAGGCCGAGAAAAATATCGGCATGATCATCATTGACTACTTGCAACTCATGACCGGCAACGTGAAGGCTGGCGGCAACCGTGAACAAGAGATTGCAGGCATTTCGCGAGGTCTCAAGGAACTCGCCAAGGAATTGAGCATCCCTATCATCGCGCTCTCTCAGTTGAGCCGCTCAGTCGAGACGCGTGGTGGAGACAAAAAACCAATGTTGAGCGACTTGAGGGAATCGGGATCGATCGAGCAAGATGCTGACATGGTCATGTTTCTCTACCGGCCAGAATACTACGGCCTCACGACCTACGAAGATGGCAGCTCTACCACCAACGTCTGCGAAGTCATCATAGCCAAGCAACGAAGTGGTCCTGTCGGCGATGTCAAGCTCCAGTTCATCAAGAAATTTGCCAAGTTTGCCGATCTTGACGACTACCAAATGGAGCAAAGCCTCGCCCAAATGGGACTCCCGCCCAGCAATAGCGGCACCATCACACGGCAATCACGCATCAATGAAGATGCGCCCGTAGGCGGTGGCGGAGGAGATTTCTTCCCGTTTTGATGGTTGCTTGAGGCTGTGTATCAATCATCATATCGAGGCCCGTGCCTGCCTCACCTATGAGCAATATTTCCGGATGAAAAATCGAATAGCCGCTATCCGTTTGGAGGTAGCTCAGGAAATCTGAAAGCTTCGAGAATCGGAAATTGTGACATCTGCAACGCTCAAAAACAAGCCATAGACCGCCATTTTGGCACATTAATAGGCCATTTTGACAGAAATCAACAGGATGGATAGTGATTTGAGATTGGGCAAATAGGAAATTCACACTGTCATTAGAAAGGACACTGTTCACCATGAATCTCAATAAATACACAATAAAATCCCAAGAAGCATTGCAGCAGGCGGTCGAGATCGCATCGGCCAACAATCAGCAAGTTTTGGAGCCGGGCCACTTGCTCAAGGCGATGCTCAGCGCCGATGAAAACATCGTGCACACCATGCTCAAAAAGATGGGCGTGAACCTCGACTATACCCGCAAAAAGCTCGAAGAACTCATCGCCACCTACCCCAAAGTCTCGGGCGGCGGCAGCCCCTACCTCGGCAACGACATGCAAAAGGTGATGAAGGTCGCCGAGGACGAAGCCCGCAAAGCCAAAGACGACTTTGTGAGCATAGAGTATCTGCTCTTGGCGATGCTCAAGGGCGACGACAAAGGCGGTGCCATCCTCAAAGACCAGGGAGCCGATGCAAAATCACTCCAAAAGGCCATCGCCGAGGTGCGCGGGGGCAAAAAAGTCGATGATCCCAACGCCGAAGCCACATATCAGGCGCTCGAGAAATACAGCCGCAACCTCAACGAACTTGTGCGTGCCGGCAAACTCGATCCTGTGATCGGTCGCGACGAGGAGATACGCCGCGTCTTGCACATCCTCACACGCCGTACCAAAAACAACCCCATTCTTATCGGCGAGCCTGGTGTTGGCAAGACTGCGATTGCAGAGGGCCTCGCCCACCGCATCGTCTCGGGCGACGTACCCGAAAATCTCAAATCCAAGATCATCTATTCGCTCGACATGGGCGCCCTTATCGCTGGCGCGAAATACAAAGGCGAGTTTGAAGAGCGCCTCAAAGCCGTGGTCAAAGAAGTCGTGGACGCCGAAGGCGAAATCATCCTCTTCATCGACGAGATCCATACCCTCGTGGGGGCGGGCAAGAGCGAAGGTGCCATGGACGCCGCCAATATTTTGAAGCCTGCGCTCTCCCGTGGAGACCTGCGTGCCATCGGCGCAACCACGCTCGATGAGTACCAAAAGTACATTGAAAAAGACAAGGCCCTCGAACGCCGCTTTCAGACCGTCGTGGTCGATGAGCCAACTGTCGAGGACTCGATCTCGATCCTGCGTGGCCTCAAGGACCGCTACGAATCCCACCACGGCGTGCGCATCACCGACGGAGCGATCATTGCTGCCGTGGAATTGAGCCACCGCTACATCGCCAACAGACAGCTCCCAGACAAAGCCATCGATTTGATGGACGAGTCCATGGCCAAGCTGCGCTTGGAAATCGACTCCATGCCAGAGGACCTCGATGAGATGGAGCGCAAACTCCGCAAACTCAAAATCGAGTTGGAGGGCATGAAGCGCGAAAATGAGCTAGAAAAATCCAAAGATCTGAATATGCAGATCGGCAATCTTGAAGAAGAGGCCAAAGGTCTTCGCGCACATTGGGAGGAAGAAAAAAGGATCATCCTTGAGATCAAAAACGTGCGGCAATCGATCGATGCCCTGAAACTGGAGCATGAGCAAGCCAATCGCAATGCCAATTTCCAAAAGGCCGCAGAAATCGAATACGGTCTCCTACCCGCAGAAGAGCGCAAGATCAAGGCCCTGAGCGAGGAACTCAACAGGTTGCAGGTCGATCGTAAAATGCTCACCGAGGAAGTCGATCCCACGATGATCGCAGATATCGTGGCACGATGGACTGGGATTCCTGTCTCCAAGATGCTCGAAAGCGAGCGCATCAAGTTGCTGCGCTTGGAAGAGGAACTTGGCAGACGCGTTGTTGGGCAAAAAGAGGCCATTACAGCCGTGGCAGATGCCATCAGGCGCAGTCGTGCGGGTCTGAGCGATCCCAAGCGTCCCATAGGCTCGTTTATTTTCCTTGGATCCACAGGCGTCGGCAAAACCGAATTGGCCAAGGCACTTGCAGAGTTTCTCTTCAGTGACGACGAGGCGATGGTGCGCATCGACATGAGCGAATTCCAAGAAAAACACAGTGTGAGCCGCCTCATCGGAGCGCCTCCCGGCTATGTCGGGTACGACGAAGGTGGTCAACTCACCGAGGCCGTGCGCCGCAAACCCTACTCGGTCATCTTGCTCGACGAGATTGAAAAGGCACACCCCGACGTGTTCAATATCCTCTTGCAGGTACTCGACGATGGTCGCCTCACCGACAACAAGGGCCGCATCGCCAATTTCAAAAACACAATCATTATCATGACCTCCAACATGGGTTCGCAGCTCATTTTGGAAAACTTCGCGACCTTGAAGCCCGAGAATCGTGATGCCCTCATCGAGCGCACGAGAAATCAAGTGCTGGAATTGCTCAAATCGACAATCCGCCCCGAGTTCCTAAATCGCATCGATGAGACCATCGTCTTTACCCCGTTGAGCAAAGCCGAGGTGCATGACATCGTGCGCTTGCAGATCAATCTGCTCAAGGACAAGCTCAAGGACATCGACGTCGTGATCGACTTTACCACGCGCGCCATCGACAAAGTGGCCGAGATCGGCTTTGACCCACAGTTTGGCGCACGCCCGCTCAAACGCGTCTTGCAACGCGCCGTCGTGAACGAGCTTTCCAAGCAGATCTTATCTGGGAAAATCGAAAAAGACGCTGTGATCTTGGTCGATATCGACGCGCAAGGCGGATTCCTTTTTCAGAACGCGCTCGAGTCCATCCAGAAATAGAAGGACTTAGTCCAAGACAACATATTTTGTTTGGTGGATTTTTGGTGGGGCGATCGGCAAGGTCGCCCCATTGTTTTTGCGGTCGGTGTCTATTGCTTTGCGATGTCCCAACTCCTGAACCGGGCCGCCAAAGGCGGACCCGGAACAAATTGGAAGGAGTATCTAGGGGCGCCGTAGGCACCCAGGTATATTGTATAAGATTTAGACGACGCTTACTCGATGACGATGCGGCGCACCGTGCTCGCTCCTGCCGTCTTCATTTCCAAAAGATACATCCCGGCAGGCAAATCTGCAAGGTCTAGCGCCAGCTCATCGCGCAAACTTCGATAGGCATTGTGATAGAGCTGTCTTCCGTACATGTCCGTCACGCGCAGCATCAGGGGCTGCTTGATTGCATGCTGCACACGCAATTGCAAGTGCCCATCGCTCGGATTGGGAAATAACTCGATGCCCTCCAACAAGGTCAATTCGTCTAGCAGCCCCACGGTGAAAGGCAAGGGGGAAGAGGTCTGTGAGCAGCCATTGGCATAGACCACGCGCACGGTATAGCTACCGGGAAGTGAAGCCGTATATCTGCGGGCAGTGGCCCCCAGGATCGGTACCGAACCGAGATACCATTGGTAGGATGTAGCGATCGTATTCGTAAAGAGCGTATCGGCGTTGCGGTTGATGTCGGGATAAGCAGATGGTATCAGGCTCACGGTGACGTCATTGGAGGTGGCATGGCAGCCAAAGCCGTTCCAAACCTGCACAGAATAGACGCCAGGCACAAAAGCTGTAATCACTTGTGCCGTCTGCCCGGTCGTCCATTGATAGACATAATAGCCAGCTCCGGCATCGAGCTCGACCGTCGTGTTTTCACACATACCTACATTCCCGCCAGGAACAATCTGCGGATTCGGGCCAGGGAACGGCGAATATTGAACCGTGATCGTGCGCAACAAGTCACAACCATTGGCATCGGTGACCACGACGGAATAATTGCCCCCTGTGGTGATATCTGTAAAAGTCGTCATGGCTCCCGTGGACCATTGATAGCTGGTAAACAGGGGATTCACCAACAACCTGAGGGTATCGTTCATACAGACGACAGCATTGCCGCTCTCGGTGCGCAGATTGGGATTGGGAGATACAAAAGCACTCACGACCACCGTGTCTTCACCCGCACAACCCTGTGGACTCACCACCTGCACTGTATAGGTACCTGCCGTCGAAACGGAGATTGCCTGTGTGGTATCGCCCGTGGACCATAGGTAAGTGCTCATGCCAGCCCCCGCATCAAAGATGATCACATCTCCATTGCAAGCCGTCGTGTCGGCACCCAGCGATACCTGCGCTGCGGCGGCACCCGTCGTATCCACCACCAAAACATGGCCGATACAAGTGCTTTGATTGCCAGTGCTATCCCACAGGGACAGCGTGACGGCGATCCATCCCGTATTCCCACAACTGAAAATCGATTGGCTGATGGTACTGGAATCGATGCCGCAATTGTCTGAAGAATTGGGTCCCAAGACTTGGGGCGTCAAGGTCGCCAGACCATTGGAGCCCAATTGCAACGACACGCTATCGCAGTCGGCGACGGGCGCCAAGTTGTCGAGCAGCGTAAAAGAGGTCGTGCATGAATCCATATTGCCGCTCCCGTCCTCCACGAATACATGGATCACATTCACGCCGATGTCTGCACACGAGAATACGGAAGTCGATGCATAGGCCGTATCGATCCCACAGACGTCGGTGCTGCCGACCGTGAGCAAACTCGGCGACAGGGCGTAACTGCCATTGGAAGCCAAATAGACCGTGGCCGTGGTGCAAACGATCACGGGGTCGAGCGTATCCACGACGGTCACGGTGCTCAGGCAGGTCCCCGCATTTCCGCTGGCATCGGTCACAGTGAGTGTGACGACATTGCTGCCGATGAGGCTGCAATTGAAGGTCGTCGTACTCAAGGTCCTCGTAATGATACCACAGGCATCTGTACTGCCGCCATCGACATTGCCGACCGTGAGGCTGGCATTGCCCCCCGGATTCAAGATCAGTGTGGGATTGAGACAGGCGGCAATCGGTGCCACGTTATCGACGATGGTAGCGATCACGTTGCAAGTCGATGTATTCCCGCTGGCATCGACAAAGCTCACGGTCAAGGTATTGGGGCCGAGGTGTGCGCAGGTAAATGCCGTCTGACTTAGGCTGCTCGTGGTGATGCCGCAATTGTCGGTGCTGCCGCTAGCAACATTGGAGACGGCGAGCGTGAGGCTTCCGGCGGCGTTGAGGTTAAAGGTCCCATTGGTGCAGGCAGCTATGGGATCCAGCGTATCGAGTACGGTCACCGTACTCGTGCAGCTGTGGGTGAGGCCAGATGGGTCAGCAAACGTGAGTGTGACCGCATTGGCCCCGATTTGTGCACAGGTGAAATTGGATAAGCTCAGTGTACGGGTAGCGATGCCACAATTGTCGGTGCCGCCATTGTCGATCAAGGTTGGTGTGAGTACAAATTGGCCATTGGTCCCCACGTATCCCGTAGCATTGCGACAGGCTGCAACGGGTCTGATGGTATCCAAAACTGTCACGACGCCCGTGCAGGTGCGTGCATTTCCAAATCCGTCGGTGACGGTGAGTGTCACGTTGTTGCTCCCGGTCTGCGTACAAACAAAGCTTGTGGCAGACAGGGCCAAGACGACCGTGCCACAATTGTCGGTGCTTCCATTGTTGACCTGGGCTGTGGTGACACTGGTTGTGCCAGCCCCATTGAGGTAAGCCGTCACGTTGCGGCACACTGCCTGGGGCGCGACAGTGTCGGTCACGGTCACCACCGAGGTGCAAGTGCCGACATTCCCAAAAATATCCGTGACCGTGAGCACGACATTGTTGGGGCCGACATTGGCACAGGTAAATGTCGAGGCGCTGATCGCGGTCGTAGCAATGCTGCAATTGTCTGTACTTGCATTGTTTACCTGGCCCACCGAAATGCTCACCGTGCCGCCGGGGGACAATATCGGCGATAGATTGTTGCAGCGTGCGGTGGGTGCCAGATTGTCCACAATCGTGACGGTGCCACTGCAACTGTCGATGCGACTGTTCACATCCACCACAAACAATTTCACAATATGTGGCCCAGTCTGCGCACAATTGTAGGGTCCGACATTCACATAAGCCGTATCAAAAAAGGTGCAGTTGTCGAAGCTGCTTGCGCCAAAAATAGCGGGATTCACCACCGCGATTCCTGAGGCATTGAGCGCAAATGTCGTGTTGGTGCAAATCGCCTGCGGCGGGATCGTATCCAAAATCGTCACGATCGAAATGCAGGTACGCGTATTGGTGTCGGCATCTGCGACTGAAAGCGTCACGTTGTTGGCACCCGTGTCGGCACAGGTAAAGGCGCTCTGGCCGATCCACAAGGAGTCGATCGCGCAATTGTCTGTACTGTTGTTGTTGAGATTGGTCGGGGTCAAGATGGCGATGCCCGAAAAATTGATGTAGATGGTCGTGTCGCGGCAATGCGGCACGGGTGCTACGCTGTCCACAACCCTTACATAGCCTTGACAAGTGCCCACATTGCCCGAGACATCGCGCAGGGTGAGGTTCACAAAGGCGCCAGGCACATCGACGCAGGTGAAATTGGTACGGCTGATGCTCATGCTGGCAATGCCACAATTGTCGGTGCTCCCATTGTTGACCGCAGCGGCCGTAGTCGCTGCATTGCCGAGGCCATTGAGGAAAATGGTTGCTGTGCGGCAGATCGCATTGGGGCGTGTGGAATCACGCAAAATGATCGAGGTCGTGCAGGTTCTGAAGTTGCCACTCGCATCTTGCGCCCGATAGAGGATGCTGCGCGAGCCAGTGTCGGCACAGACAAAATTGGAGGGTGTGACCGTGGCCAATGCAATCGCGCAGTTGTCGGTGCTGGACCCACCGACCACCGCGGGATTGAGCGTGAACTGCCCATTGGTGCCAAGATAGACTGTCGCGGAATTGCAGGTCGCCACGGGGCGAATGGAGTCCAAAACGGTCACTGTGGAGACGCAAGTGCTGGTGCGGCCCGCGAAGTCAGTGGCAGTGAGTGTGACGGCATTGGCCCCCAGTTGACCGCAGGTCATGTTGCTGGCGCTGAGGCCAAAGGATGCAATGCGGCAATTGTCGGTGCTACCATTGTTGACCATGGCAGACGTGAGCGTGGCTGCGCCTGCACCGCTGAGATAAACCGTGACATTGCGACAGATCGCAACAGGGTTTACGAAGTCATTCACAATCAATTTCTTACCGACGGCTGCGCTATCGGTACAACCATTGGCATTGGTGAGACGGCAATTGAAAACCCCGCTTTGGAAGGCACGGTAGGGATTGACATTACTGGCAGGTATGGCAACCTGATTGCGAAACCACTGCCTGCTCACAGCACTCAGCGCCGAGGCTGAGATCGGCAGGCTGTCCCCGATACAGATCGTATCGGTCGTGAGGGGTGACAAGGTGACGATCGGCAAGGAGTTGACAATCAAGTTGAGTCCCACTGCCGCGCTGTCACGGCATCCAAAGGCATCGGTCTGCCGCATGTTATACCTGCCTGCTAGGCCCGTTGTATAGGTATTGAGCGTAGCGCCTGAGAGGGTAGCTCCATTGCGGAACCATTGATGGGCGGCGCCGGGGCTACCTGTAATCGTGATCAAATTGCCTTGGCAGATCGGCGTGGGGATCGAAGTGGTGAATGTGACCGTCGGTAAGGGCCGCAAATAGACTCTAAGAGACACCGCGGCACTGTCACTGCAACCGTTGGAACCAAGTTTTATGGCGTTGTAATAGCCCGATTGTTTCGCAAAAATCGTGGTGGCTGTAGCACCAGGTAGGGCTATGCCGTTGCGGTACCATTGCTGGGAAATGCCGCTCCCTGACAAAGTCACCAAAACTGAGTCCCCGGTGCAGATGGAATCATTCGGTGCCGGATTCAAGATCACCGTCGGCGCTGCGCTGAGCGCAACCGCGATGGAGGTCGTTGTAAAGCAACCATTTGCAGCATTGATTTCCTTGACGGTGAGCAGGTAGGTTCCCAAGGTACCACCCCAATTCACACGGATCGAATCATTGGCATTGGTGCCTGAGATCGTGCCGCCGCTGGCCAGCGACCATTGGTAGGTATTGGTCGGCGAATTGTCTGTGCCGACGCGGTAGAGATTGTTGAAGGAACGCGCACAGGCTGGATTGGCGCCCACGATGGAATTGGGAGCTGGGTAAGAGCGTGGCACTTGTGCTTCAAAAGCACCGAGGTCCCACTTGGCCACGACATTGCCGTCGCCATCGACAGGCCGTGCATTGCCATCATAATCCACCGTGATCGGTGCAAGGCTATCGCCGACATCCACCGCTGGGGAGCATGAACCGATGCGACCGATCGCATCCAAGAACTCGGGATTCACATTGAGGATATTGGTGCCAGGGGCATAACCGCCCTCGACAATGCACCCAGTGACGATGGGCGTGCCAGCAATGTCGGTGCCAGGATTGCCCCAAAAGATGCAATTGCGGATCTGCAACGTGGAAGAACCCGAATAAATGCCCGAAACAGAATTGGAGACATTGCCCGTAAAGGTGCAGTTGAAGACCTGAAAGTCAAGGGCGTCGGCGGTGATCGCAGCGCCCAATCCAGCGGCTGTATTGCCTACAAATGCACAGTTGTGTACACGTATTCTAGCTCCAGAATTGGACTGCCCTATCGCACCACCAAAGGCACCTGAGCCGTTGCTTTTAAACAGACATCGCCTAAACTTAAAGGAGCCAACGGCATATATGCCGCCCCCAGGATCGGCTGCGTAATTGTCTTGGATCACGCAGTTGTAATAACTGCCACCTCCGCCATAGGAAAAGATGCCCCCTCCTAGGCTATGGATAGCCGGACCTACTGCATATCCCAGTTCGATGATGATGCCATCGACCACCGCTGTCGTATCCTTGGTATGTGAGTTCACAACATGATAGGCATCAGCCGCACTGTGTACCCCATTCTTGTCGAGGTCTCCAGAGAAAATCGTGTGGTTGGAGATGAAATTGCGTTGCGACGCCGATGTTTCCTGCGCCCCACTGAGACCCTGGAATCCGCCAAGGAGCACCACGCCGTTCTTCAGGTCCATCCACGCAGTATTGTCGCCTGATAGCCCTGGGTAATAATGGCCATCGGCGATCCAGAGGGTATCGCCAGCAACTGCAAAATTGATGGCAGGCTGCACCGTCTTGAAGGCATTGGCCCACGAGAGACCATTGTTGGCACCGACAGTGGCTGAGGAATCTACATAATAGTGTGTTGCCTTGACGGCCACAGCAGACAGCAACAACAGACAGCAGAGCAGGAACTTGCGCAGGGTTGACAGTAACGTCATTCAATTAATTCTATACGATCCAAAAGATACAAAAGGCAAGATAAACAATTCCTTGTGAATTGCGAAGTTTTGCTAGCAGGCGTAATAGAATGCGCTGTTTTTGTGCGAAATCAATTGCTGTCGTTACCTCAGAAAATCGGTCAGCCCTGAAGCATAACAATGACTAGGCCGAAGCTTGAAGCGTCGGCCTAGTTATGAAGATCAAACATTGCAAGGGTGCCTGCGATTGACTGCAAGCACGCCGATCAATTCAATTTGGTGATGCGAATCTCAGTGCGGCGGTTGGCACTGTGCTCATCGTCGGTGCATGTGACGTTGTCAGCGCATTTGTTCACAAGGTTGGTTTCTCCATAACCCTTGGAAGCGAGTCGCTTGGCGGAGATGTTTTTGGAGGCGATGAAACCTATGGCAGCATCTGCACGACGTTGGGACAGTTGCTCGTTGTAGGGCGCGCCACCACGGGAGTCTGTGTAGGAGCTCAGCTCGACACTGGCCTCCGGATTGTCTTCCATAAAATATACGATTTCGAGGAGGTCTTTGGATGCAAGGCGCTTGATGTCGCTCTTGTTGTAGTCGTAATAAATGATTTTGACCAATGCTCCGATTTCATAGGGCACCATCGGAATGATGACATTGACCAAGGTATCCTTAGTGGTGCTGTCCACGCCCGGCAGCTCGGCACGGGAGGCAAAATAGCCCGCTTTGGAGGCGATGAGGGTCGGTTCACTTTTGGGATCGACCACGATTTCCCAAAATCGTCCATCTTTGCGCGTGAGGGCGGCAGACACTTCCTTTTCCGTGGACATGGCGATGGCACGCACATGCACACCTGCGAGTGGCAACTGCGATTCGCTCACGACGGTTTTTCCTTGTACCAACACGGCATTTCCTGCGACCATGGGTGCATTGAATTTGAAGTCTTCAGATTTGCGCTTGCCTTCTGTGGAAAAGGTAAAAATTTGGGGAATGAAACCAGGCTTGCGCACGATCACAGCATATTCCTTGTCTGGATCCGCCGTGGCATAATAATTCCCTTGGGCGTCGGTGGTCATGGAACGGTCATCGTCACCCACCACACGCACAGACGCACCAGAAATCGGCTGCTTGGTAGCGGCATCTGTGACGAGTCCAGAGACAGACAGTACCAAGTCATGCTCCATCATGATGGTCTTGTTGAGATCTTGCATCGGACCGACCTCATTGGTGTTCAGGCGCTCACGCACCTGCAAGTATTCATTCTTGCCCACGGTGACCAGGTATTCCTTGCCCCAGTCTGCCAAATGGCTAAACTTGCCCTCGGCATCGGTGATGTATTTGGATTCTTGGTTGGCAGCATCTAGCAAAGAGATCTGAGCGCCAGGGATCGGCTTGCCCGTCTGCCGATCAACGATGATACCATTGACACGCATTTGGCGCTTAAACATATAAATGTTGTCGTCACCCGTGCGGTTGGAGGCAAAATAGCCCATGGCCTTACCAGGCAACCAAGCGATGCTGAAATCGTCTTTGGGGGAATTGAGTCCATAGCCGCCATTGACGGCTTTGCCCCATTTATCC
The DNA here is from genome assembly GCA_031415375.1 of Bacteroidota bacterium. GTDB lineage: Bacteria > Bacteroidota > Bacteroidia > J057 > JADKCL01 > JADKCL01. The sequence continues at coordinate 21,941 of JANORP010000123.1, forward strand.
CCTTCTTTGGGGGCGAAGAAGATATCGAGCCCACCGAACCCTGCATGGCCCGTGGAGGCAAAAAACAGGCTGCCATTGGCATGGAGGTAAGGAAACTGGTCATCGGCCTCGGTATTGATGCCGGAGCCAAGGTTTTGGGGAGTGCCCCAAGAACTGCCTTCCTTTTGGCAGACATAAAGGTCAGTCCCACCAAATCCACCAGGGATATCAGAAGCAAACACCAGCGTATTGCCATCGGGCGACAGGGTTGGATGCCCACAGCCATAGTTTTCGCTGTTGAAAGGCATGGACTGGACATTTTTCCACTTGCCACGGCTCAGATCGGCTGAGAAAACCTTGAGCTTGCTGCGCTGCATAGGATTCTTGCCCTTGGTCACCTTCACATAATTGCTGCGCGTGAAGTACATCTTGGATTGGTCCTTGGAGAGGGTGATTGGCCCTTCGTGGTATTTGCGATTGACCTGCCCCTTGATGCGCTTCACCTTCACGCCCGACTTGCGTTTGGGGTCACGCTGCGCATAATAGAGGTCATAGAAGCCGTTGTTGTTGCGCTCATTGAGGATACGACGACCACCCGCGCGTGCCTCAGCCACGATGATAAATCCTTGCTGATACAGCACAGGTCCAAACTCAGAGCCTTTGGAATTGACGGGTTCTGGAGAGATTTGGTAGCGGCTGCTGTCTTTGCGGGCCTCCAACGCATAGTCGCAAGACTCGATCATCTTGGAGGCACCATTGGGGTTTTCGCCCGTCTGCAAATAGGACTGAAACCAACGGCGCGCTTCATCATACTTGCCATTGGTTTTGAGCAGCAAGCCATATTTCAGCAGGTTGGCTGGGGCCACGCCTTTCATCGTGACGATTTTGGCATACCACTTTTCGGCCATGGCAAAATTGCTGAGTTGCTCATAGGCATCGGCCAAGCGCTCCATGGACCTCAGGTCCTGCTTGGTGCTCAGGCCGCGTTCATATTGCTTCACGGCCCGCGGATAGACCATGTTTTCATAAAGTTTGTCGCCCTTTTTGAGCGGGCCTGTCTGGGCGACGAGGTGGCTGCACAGCATGCACAAGGCGATCAGGGCAGCGAAGTATTTGGCGTTTTTCATTCGATCAGAGAGATTCGACGCTATTGCAATGCGCGTATTAGAAGGATCAGAAATATCGAGGAGACACCATGGCCTTCCGTTTGAAGTTGAGATCGATCCCCAAGAGAAATTCATGGGAAGCACTGGCATAAGGATTGATCTCTGAGGTGATGTAGTCAAACGCATAACCGATCCTGAGCCACTGCAAGACCTGCAGTTGCAGCATGCCCACCACGGCATCTTCTGTGCGGTAGGAGAATCCCACCCACAAACGATCTGCAAAGAGGAAGTGTGCATTCAAATCCAACTGCACGGGTGCAGACGGCGTGTATTTGACAAGGATAGAAGGCTTGAACTTGACTGGCGCATCATCGCGACCGATCACCACACCCGTCGTGAAGAAAAAGTGGCGGCTCAGACTCGCGAGGGAGGTCGTTTCATTGTTGGACAAGGGATGCAAGACCAGCCTAGGCGAAGAGGCTCCTAGATAGAAGTGTTTGGTATGGAAAAACACGCCAGCACCGGCATTGGGTAGCCACAAATTCATAGAGTTGCCATTAAAAGCTGGGTCACTCGGATTGCCACCGGGATCGATCACGCTCCCCGTGCGCACACCACCAAAGTTGGCCCGGTAGTTATCCAGGGAGCCTTGCAAGCCCAAAGCGAGGCGCGCATTACCACCGAGGTTGATGCGAAACGCATAGGCAGCACCGATGCCATTGGTCTGGGTGACGCCGATGCGGTCATTGACAAAACTCATCCCAAATCCGTGACGATCATTGCGTGAGGGGGTGTGAAAGGAGAATGAACCCGTCTCTGGGGCGCCATTCACGCCGACCCACTGCTTGCGGTAAATCATGCTGGAGGTCAAGAAGCCCCAGCTGCCCACATAGGCGGGATTCAACACTTGGTGGTTGAACATGTACTGGCTGTACATCGGATCTTGCTGGGCTTGCAAGCTGGCTGTCAATCCTATGAGCAGCGCGACAAATGCAAATAATTTCCTTTTCATGGCTCGGTTGCTTAGCGGTTGATGATCAGGTAATCTTGAAATTTCAGGCCATTTCCGAGGTCCAGAAGGTAGAAGTAAGTGCCATCTGGCAAATCCTTTCCATTGCTGCTCAAGCCATTGAATGTATTGTCATAGGGTTTCTTGGTATAGACCGTGCTACCCCACCTGTTCATGATCACCAAGGAGCTTGCAGCGAAGTTGTCGATGCGCTGGATGGTGAAAAAATCGTTGATGCCATCGCCATTGGGCGAGAACCCTTCTGGGATGTCGTCGGCGGTGATGTCCAAAACAATCTCCACACTATTGGAAAGCACATTGAGGCAACCGTTGACATCTGTGACGCCAAGTGAATAAAAACCAGTCGCTGTCGGCTCGTAAGTCTGGGACGTGGCTCCCGAGATCGCAACACCGTTGAAATACCATTGGTAATTGGGGGCATTGGTGGATGTCAAGCCCGCCGATGTGCCCGACACGACAGGTGCCGCAAGCAAGGGGAAGGCCGAAATATACACCAAGTTGCTCAATCCAGAGCAACCATTGGAATCGGTGACCGCAACATTGTACACCCCTGGCCCGACGACCACGCTGGGCGATGTGCCGCCATTGTTCCAGGCATAGGTTGCGAAGGTGAGTCCAGCGGTGAGTGTCGTGGTTGCCGCAGGACAGATTGTGTCATTGAGGCCGATATTGACCGTGGGATTGTTGAACACTACCACAGCGGCGGTGTCCAAGGTGGCGCAACCATTGCTATCGATGACACTGGCGACATAAAACCCGGTGGCATTGACGGTAAACGTCTGACCGGTGGAGCCGTTTGGCCAAACGATGCTGGCCCAGCCGATCCCTGCGTCGAGCGTGGCGCTGTCGCCAATGCAAAAGGTCGTGAGCGAATCCAGGTTCAATACTGGATCTGGAAAGGTCGTCACAGTGACACTGGCAGATGTATCGCTGCAAAAGAATTCATCCCAGACGATCACCGCATAGTCTCCTGTGG
>JANORP010000124.1:0-20464 GCA_031415375.1 Bacteroidota bacterium
GAAAGTCGAGCGCCTGCGCAACCGCATCGGGCAGGACCTGCACGACGAGATCGGCTCCACGCTGAGTAGCATTGCCCTGTACAGCGCCGTCCTGCAACAATCGAGCAACAACCTACCACCCCACTCCATCGGCATCCTCGACAAGATCATCAGCAGCACATCGTATATGATGGAAAGCATGAACGACATGGTCTGGACCATCAAGGCCAGCAATGACAGCTTTGCGCAGGTCGTGAACCGCATGCGGGCATTTGCTGTAAATATGACGGAGGTGCAGGAGATCAATATGATTTTTGAGGTCGATCCCCAAGTCGAGAAGCTGCTCCTCAACATGGAGCAGCGCAAAAACGTATATCTCATCTACAAGGAAGCGGTGAACAATGCCGTGAAATATGCCCGCTGCGCAGAACTGAAAATCGATCTGCAAAAAGTCCAAGGTTGCCTGCAATTGACGATTGCCGACAACGGCATCGGCTTTGATCCCGATGACAAAGCCGCACACGAGCACCTGCTAGGCGGCAACGGACTTGTGGGCATGCGTGCTCGAGGCACGGCGATTGGTGCGGTGTTGGAGATTGAATCGGCGCTGGGAAAGGGGACCACGGTGCGGCTCAGGGTGCCGTTGTGATTGCGTGAAAACCGCTATCTTTGAACCAAAGATGCTGGCGTGATGAAAGAGCTACCTATCGGGATTCAAGATTTCAGGAAATTGATTGAGGGAAACTTCATTTATGTTGATAAGACGGAATACTACCACCGTCTCATCACCAAAGGGAGCTACTATTTCCTTTCGCGCCCTCGACGCTTTGGCAAATCTCTCCTCATCAGTACGCTCAAGGAAATTTTTGAAGGGAATCGGGAACTCTTTGAAGGGCTGTGGATTCATGACAAAATTGATTGGACGCCTAGACCTGTGATTCATCTTGATTTCACGCAGATCTCCAAAAGGGCAGCCACATTTGAGGAAGGCCTACGACTTGCCTTGATAGGCATCGCGAAGAGCCACGGTGTGGAGCTGACGGAGAGCGCCAATCCTGGGAGATTCCTTGAACTGATTCAAGCCCTGAGCAAGGAACGGAAGGTGGCTATCCTCATCGATGAATACGACAAACCCTTGATCGACAATATCGACGAGTTGGATGTGGTGAATCAAAATCGGAAGACCCTGAAAGATATGTACTCCGTGCTCAAGGGAAACGATGAACATATCGCATTTCTCATGCTCACTGGGGTCACCAAATTCAGTCAAGTCTCCATTTTCTCAGACTTGAACAACCTCAATGACATCTCGCTCAACGAGAACTTTTCGCAAATGCTAGGTTATACCCAAGCGGAAATCTTGCACTATTTTCCAGGGTATTTAGATAGCCTAAAAGCAAAGTTGGCCGGCACCTATCCCGATGTCATGGCAGAAATGAAGGCCTGGTACAATGGCTACTCTTGGGATGGCACCCATTTCGTGTACAATCCATTTTCCATTCTCAACCTGTTCTCCAACAATGAATTTGGAGAATATTGGTTTGCTACGGGCACACCGACCTTTTTGATGAAGCTCATCAAAGCACAGACTTACAGCGTGGTAGATCTTGAAAACAGGGAAATTTCGATGCATGCCTTCAATAAATTTGACCTCCCTGACATCGAGATCAATTCCCTGCTTTTCCAGACCGGCTACCTCACGATCAAGGAGCGCAATAGGCTAGAGCAATCGGTGACCCTCGACTTCCCCAACAAGGAAGTTGCCACTGCGTTTTCGATTCATCTGTTGTCTGAGTTTGCCGAAAAGAGCCAAGAAGGCACCGATCAATTGGTACGGAGGATGAATCGCAATCTTCGTGAAGGACAGGTCGATGGTTTCATGGAGGCAGTCCAAGCGCTATTTGCAGATATTGCATATCCCATACAGCCCTCCAAAGGTTCGGGCATTGGGAATATGGAAAAATATTATCACAGCATGTTTTATTTGATGTTGCGCCTCCTCGGGTACAATATCCAAGCCGAGGTACTCACGCACACAGGCCGCATCGACGCCGTGATCACAACAGAAAAATACATCTATGTGGTCGAATTCAAGCTCGGCGACGCAGCCGCTGCCATGGCGCAAATCAAAGCGAAGCAATACCATCAAAAATATTTGGGCTCCGGGAAGCAGGTGATTTTGATCGGGATTGGATTTGATGTGGCAGAGCGCAATGTGGGCGGGTTTTTGGTGGAGGAACTGGCCTGAGGCAGCCATTCGCAAAGCCCGCAAAAATCATTGGAATCAACGATTCCAAGTCCCAATATCAAACCGTAGATTTGAAGCATGAAAACAAGGGTCACCATTTTTGATGACAATGCGCAGCGCCGTGACGGCCTCTCGATGCTCATCAACTCGATGGGCCTCATGGAATGTGTCGGTGCCTACAATGACTGCCGCGACGTCTTGCTACACATCGCTGCTTCCAAACCCGAAGTGGTATTGATGGATATCGACATGCCATTTGTGAATGGAATCGAGGGGGTGCGCATTATTCGCACACAATATCCCGACCTCAAAATATTGATGCAAACCGTCTTTGAAGACGATGACAAGGTCTTTGCTGCGATCTGCGCCGGGGCCGATGGCTATATTTTGAAGCAAACCAATCCGCTCAAACTCATCGAGGCCATCTCTGAAGTGCTCGAAGGCGGCGCACCTATGACGCCCGTGATCGCGCGCAAGGTCTTGCAGCTGTTCAGCAAGCACAACGCTGCCCCGCGTGCCGTACAAAACCAAGACTTCGACCTCTCCAAACGTGAACTGGAGATTTTGAACCTGCTCGTGAAAGGCTATAGCTACAAGATGATCGCCAACGAATGCAACATCTCCTACCCTACTGTGAACACGCACGTTTCCTCTATCTATTCCAAACTCAAGGTGCAAAGTGTAGGCGGCGCGGTCTCCATCGCTATCAAACAAGGCTTAGTGCAAAACTAAACCTTGCAGATCTCATCAGCACGCAATATTTTTGGTTCTATGCATGACTCTTCCGCATCAGCTCCGATGACCCTGCACATCAAAAACATGGTCTGTAACCGCTGCATCGCTGCGGTCAATGCCCTGCTGACTGAGCTGCGTTATACAAATTTCCATACAGGAATGGGCTGGGTCCATCTCGCGGAGGCCGCGTGGGCCGACGATGCCAAGTCCCTCCTATCCCACCGTTTGCAAGACCTGGGCTTTGAACTGATCGATGATCGCAAAGGCCGCACCATCGAGGCGATCAAAAACATGATCATTCAAAAAATCCAGCATGAAGACCTCTTCAACCAGCATTTTGTCTGGTCTGACTTGATCGCCGAGGCCCTGCACTATGACTACAAATACTTGAGCACCCTCTTCTCAAGTGTCGAGGGCGTCACCATCGAGCAGTTCATTATCCTCCAAAAGATCGAGAAAGCCAAGGAACTCATCGCCTACGACGAGTTGAGCCTCATGCAGATCGCTGACCGCCTGGGCTATAGCAATGTGCCCCACCTGAGCAATCAGTTCAAAAAGGTCACTGGCATGCCCCCTGGTAAATTTCGGCAGATCGGCGCAGATCGGCGTAAGCCGCTCGATGATCTGGGAGTCTTGCAAAACAAAAGGTAAATCCTGCATTCATATACCCGCGCCGACGCCCTTACTTTGCGACATGGAAACTACGAGTGCAATGGTAATGAAAAAAGCGATCTTCCCTGTGACTGGCATGTCTTGCGCATCTTGCGCGAGCAGCTTGCAGACACAGCTTCAAGCTGAAACAGGCATCGTCTCGGCCGCCGTGAATTACGCCAATGCATCGGTTTTGGTGGAGTATGACCCACTGCGCACCCAACCGGCCCAACTGCAAAAAGCAGCACAAGCCATCGGCTTTGACTTGATCCTCGCTGCGCAGCCAGAGGAAGCCAACGCCATCGCCGATGACCTCCAACAAAAAGCCCTCCTGAGTTTGCGCAACCGCATGTGGGCAGCAATTGCGCTCTGCATTCCGCTCACGCTCGTGGGCATGGTGTGGATGCATTGGACGGCGGCAAACTATGTGATGTGGGCCTTGGCGACGCCAGTGGTATTCTATTTTGGGCGGCAATTTTTTGTGCATGCCTATCAGCAGGCGCGCCATCGCAAGACCAATATGGACACGCTCGTGGCGCTGAGCACTGGCATCGCCTACAGCTTCAGCGTTTTCAACACACTTGATCCCAGTTTTTGGATGAGCCGCGGGCTGCATGCCGACGTCTATTTTGAAGCCTCAGGCGTGATCATCGCCTTTTTGCTCATCGGCAAATACCTGGAGGAGCGTGCCAAATCGGGCACTTCGACTGCGATCAAGAAATTGATGGGCTTGAAACCCAAGACCGTTACCAAACTCCTAGCAGATGGCCAGGAAGTCGCTGTGCCCATCGCAGAAGTGCAGCTGGGCGACCACCTGCGCGTGAAGCCTGGCGAAAAAATCCCCGTCGATGGCATTGTCGTCGGCGGCAACTCCTTTGTCGATGAAAGCATGATCTCAGGCGAATCCATCGCCGTAGAGAAAATTGCTGGCCAAAAAGTCCTCGCAGGCACTCTAAACCAAAAAGGCAGCTTCGAATTTCGTGCAGAAAAGGTCGGCGACGCGACCGTCTTGGCACAGATCATTGCCATGGTGCAGCAGGCCCAAGGCAGCAAGGCACCCGTGCAAAAGCTCGTGGATAAGGTCGCCAGCATATTTGTGCCGACGGTGATGGCCATCGCCGCATTGAGTTTTGTGAGCTGGACGATATGGGGCGGGGCGCAAGGCTTCACGCATGGCCTGCTCGCACTCGTGACCGTATTGGTGATCGCTTGCCCCTGCGCGCTTGGGCTTGCGACGCCGACCGCCATCATGGTCGGCATAGGCCGCGCCGCAGAGCAGGGCATGCTCATCCAAGATGCCGAGGCCCTCGAGCGAGCCCACAATATCACGGCCATCATCCTCGACAAAACAGGCACGATCACGGAGGGCAAAGCCGTAGTGACCGGCCTCGTTTGGGCCCGCGCCTGCGCCGATCAGGCACGGGCTACCCAGGTATTGTATGCCTTGGAGACGCGTTCCGAGCATCCGCTGGCCCGCGCGGTGACAGCCTACCTAGCCGATCAAGCCGTGGATGCGGTGTACCTGCAAGATTTTGAAAGCATTACAGGTCAAGGCGCAAAGGCAATTTACGAGGGGCAAACTTGGCATATTGGCAATGTGGCACTCATGGAAGCTAGCAGCATCACGATTCCATCGGATATTGCAGCACAGCAATCCAAATGGGAAGACGAGGCCAAGACCGTCATCTTGTTTGCGAATGCGAGCATGGTACTTGCCATCATCGCGATCACCGACAAGGTCAAGCCCAGCTCCGCAGCGGCCATCGATCGCCTCAAAGCCGATGGCATTGAGGTCTATATGCTCACTGGTGACAATGCGAAGACCGCAGCAGCAGTGGCCCGACAAGTCGGCATCGCCCACTTTGAGGCCCAAGTTCTTCCTGGCGACAAAGCCGCATTTGTCGCGCAATTGCAAGCCCAAGGCAAGGTCGTGGCGATGGTCGGCGACGGCATCAACGATGCGCAAGCTTTGGCGCAGGCAGATGTGAGCATTGCCATGGGCAAGGGCTCAGACATCGCCATGGAAGTGGCCAAGATGACCATCATCTCTAGCGACCTCATGAAATTGCCGCAAGCCATTTCACTGAGTCGCAAGACCGTGCGCACGATTCGCCAAAATCTTTTTTGGGCATTCATCTACAACATCATCGGCATCCCGATTGCTGCTGGCATTTTGTTTCCCATCAATGGATTTTTGCTTAATCCCATGATCGCAGGCGCAGCCATGGCCCTGAGCTCGGTCTCTGTGGTCACCAACAGCCTGCTGCTCAAGTGGCGCAAGTTATAACTCCAGTTCCTTCCATCCCAAAATATCACGCAAGATGAAATTCAAGACCAATATTAAGTGCGGTGGCTGCATCGCAGCCGTGAGCCCCACCCTGGACCAAGCCGTAGGCGCTGGCAATTGGCAAGTCGATCTCGTAGATCCTGGAAGGATATTGGACATCCCTTCCGACAACGTAGATCCACAATATATCCAAAAAATCCTCGCAGCGATTGGCTACCAAGCCGAAGCGGTTGCAGTACAATAGGCAGGGCTTATTGCGGCCGTTGAAAGCGCGGCGCGTTCAAAAACTGTGCATCCGACAGTGCCAATAGAAAAGCCTGTAAGTCGCGCTTTTCGGCATCTGTGAGGTGCAAGGGCTGCACGAGTGGACTCTTGCTAGGGTGGGCAGCACCACCGCTGTCATAGTGATCGATCACTGCACTCAAGGTCGAGATGCTGCCATCGTGCATATAGGGTGCTGTGAAGCCGACATTGCGCAGGCTGGGCACCTTAAATTTTGCGAGATCGGCACTGTCATTGGTAAACCGCATGCGGCCCACATCGGCATAGACGTCGGAGAGGCCATTGTTTTCAAAGGCATACTCCGTGAAATTAAACCCGGTGTGGCATTTGGAACAATTGGTCTTGGTGCTGAAAAACAGCTCCATGCCCATGCGCTGCGATGTGGACAGCGCCTCACGGCACCCCTGCGCGGTGTATTGGTCATAGGGGCTATTGCCACTGAGGAGGGTGCGCTCAAAGGTGCTGATGGCGCGTGTGATCACAAAAGCATCTGGGATACGGCCATAGGCCGCGCGGCTCATCTGCACATAGGTGCTATCGGTCTGCAACCGATTGGAGATATCGACGATATTGTGGTCAAATTCATTGCTTTCCTGGATCGGCACCAAAACCTGCATTTCCAGGGTGGGCACACTGCCCTCCCTGATCAAATAAGGATGGTAGGCGACATTGGCGAGCGAGGGTGCATTGCGTGTGCCGGGGCGGTCGAGGATGCCGGGACTCGTGGGCAAGTCGTCGGCCATCGCATATTGCGTCTTGTGGCAACTCGCACAGCTGTGCGTACCCGTGCGCGACATGACAGGATCGTAAAATAGTTTTTTACCCAACTCCCAACGTGCTGGGGTCAGGGCATTGTCTGCGGGGAAAACCACTGGAGGAAATCCTGCGGGAATCTGCAACAATTCCCCAGTGTCGGCAGGCAATGGACAGGGTGGATCGATCTGCCGACACGACGAAAAGCCTACAACAACCAATGTCAACCATAATAAATGGATCGCCTTGCTACTGCGCAGCAGGTTAGAAGGGTGACCCATAGGCAGGATTCGTCGTGAGCTTCAGGTCGGTGAGGGTATGCAAAAAGGCTACGAGATTCGCCTTGTCTTCATCGGTCAGCAGCAGTCCATTGGGGAGCGTGTTTCCCAGGGTGACATCAAGCGTGTTGGACGCTTGAATTCCGCTGTTGTAGTGATCTACGACCTCCTCCAAGCTCTGAAACCGTCCGTCGTGCATATAGGGTGCAGTGAGATCTATATTGCGCAAAGTAGGTACTTTGAATTTACCACGATCGCCCAGGTTGCCCGTCACGGCCTCATACCCGATGTCGGTCAAATCGGCCTCTAGGTCCAAGCCATTGTTGCGAAACTCATCATTTTCAAAATTCAATCCACCATGACAGTGCTGGCAATCTGCCCCGGAGGCATTGGGAAAAAAAGGATTGTATTCCTGAAAAAACAAATCCTTGCCCCGCAATTCAGCATCTGAGAGCATCACGTCGCCCCGCAAATACAGGTCATATTTGCTCTCAGATGACACGATGCTATTCATAAACTGCTCCAAGGCAAGGGATATGCGCAGGGCATTGATGTCGCTGCTCCCAAAGGCACGCATGAATTGGTCTTCATACCGAGGCAATTTGCGAAGTTTTTCAACCACGTTTGCGAGCGATTCATCCATTTCCAAGTGGTCTTGAATCGGCTTGAGCGACTGATCGCGCAGGAATGGCGCACGACCATCCCAAAAGAACCCGTTGGTATTCCAAGCCATGTTGAACACGGCCATCGCATGGCGCTTGCCTGGCAACTGATCGACACCGAGGGAAAACTTGCGTGGGTCTGAAAAAGCATGCTCCTGCATGTGGCAACTCGCACAAGTAAGCGTACCGGTTCTGGAAAGTCGCCTTTCATAAAACAACATCCGCCCCAAAGCAACACCTTGTACATGCAAGGGGTTGTCTGCGGGGATCACAGGCGCTGCCATGCCACCATAGGCCAACGCATAGGGCGTCGCGTCATAGACCGCCACCTCTCGTACTGGCGCATCCTCCAATTCACGGCAACTTACAAGCAGCAAAACTGCTGCTATCATCGCCGCCCATCTCGGAAGGGAATTCTTTATGTACATTGGGAAATCATTATTGCGCGACGACGAGACGCTTCGTTGCGAGGGTCTTCCCATCGTGTTGCAGCGCCACCAAATAACAACCTGCGACAGCGATTTCCAAATCAGCGATACCATTGACAGGCTGCACAGTTTTCAAAATCCTGCCTGTGTAGTCATAGACCACAAAGCTGCTGTGAGCACTGATCGCGGCATCCATCACCAAACGGCTATGGCCATTCGTTGGGTTGGGGGCAATACCAAACGTATTCGTCACAAGCGGGGTAGTGAGGCTCGTGGCAACATTGGGCGTAAACACGAAATCTCTGAAATTTTGTGCCAAACGCCTAGCCTCGCCTGACGCACCATGGTTGATGAGCCCACCAGAGAGATCGATGTCTTTGAGGCCCATGGCGTAGTCGGCGTTTAGGTCGATGACGAGACCTTGAAAGGTCATCATTCCCGCAGTGTTGATCGTGGTCTGGAAATAGTTGATATCATCCAACGCATGGATCTCCACGGTCTGTAACATATTGGTACCACAGTTGCCTTCCAAGGCAATGAAGCGATAGCCAGACGACCATCCCCAGTGCATCGAGGGCGACTGCGGATAGAGTGGATGGTTAGATGGATAGGTCGATGGATCCAAATGGTTGTAGGCTGCCTGCACCCCGACGCCAAACCGCACGCCTTCCAAGGAGGTGATCGGCTGGATGCCTAGATCTTCCATCAAAGGCTGACCTGCATCCACCAAGATCCAACGATTGGCTACGGTGGTGAGCTGCCCTCCATCATGAATCAGCGTGATTTCTGAGAGGTAATATTCCAATCGGTTCAATGTGAACCCATTGCCGAGATTGTTGGTCGCCTGTGAGCCCATCTGAAAAGGAGTGGCTCCAAGCTTATGGTTGATTTGTAAAGACACATTGATCTGTGCAAGGGCGCTGAGTCCTGCCACCAACAAAAATGCGAAGAGGTAAATACGTTTCATAGTTTTCATAGGATTGATAAAATACACCCCGTTTATCTACAATGTTACCAATTTATTCGCGTAATTTTCGTGTTGTGCCACGACAAATGAAGACATTCTCGCCACCCAATGGCGCAGAGGTCCTGTGATCGATCGTGAAGGAAAAAGCCCGCAGCGTGGCCAGTTTGCGGCGAATTCTCTCTTTGATCTTGCTTTCCAGAAAGATGTATCAAGCATCGACCATGACGGGAACCGCGGCTTAGTAGTGCGTCAGCAGTTGGGGCAAATGTGAAGGCCAAAACTATTGGGGTGCCTTCCCCAGCCAAAGCGCCGCCCCTGCGCCCACGCTCCAAGTTTTGAAAGCTGGGAAACTGCGCGTCCCAAGGAGGCTCCAAGTTCCTTGGAGGGTCGGCTCCAGAAAATGATTTCCCAAGGAAAATCGCTTGGAAACCAACAGGATCGGCGCAGCATGATAACCGATGCCGATTGGCTGATCATAATCCAAAAAAGTGGGAATAATCCTTTGGAAGCTGTGATTGACGATCGTGCGCACCAGTCCTGCATCCAAGCCGGCTTGAAATACCCACGGTCGTTGCCCTGCGGTGCAAAACCGCAAGCGAGGGCTTGCGTGCAAAACCATTTGCACACTTTCAATTTGGACATACCGGCCAAATGCTTCATTTGTATTGGGATTGATGCCAGCGATGGACCAATCATAGTGCAGTGAACGCAAGCCGAGGCCGACCGCAAGCCGCAACCCAAACGCAGCGCCATGTTTGCTGAGATCGGCTTGCAAGCCTAGTTGCGCGTGCCACCGCATGGGCAGGGAATAAGCCACTGGAAAACTTGTACCGGAGACCGTGTAGCTGTCGATTTGCTTGCGCAAGCCATAGACGGAGCCCATCACAGAGGGCGCAAAACGGATTTCAAATTGCTGGCGCAGGCGCTGCCAAAGCGTATCGCCAGGCATGAAACGCATCCCTGAACGCACGGAGACGGGCGAAAAAGCACGCCCTTGCCACCGCTGCTGCAGCAATGGCCGACCCACCGAACGACCAACCCCCACTGGCGCACGGGAAACGGCCATCAATTCATAGACAGGCCCAATGCCCTGATCAGCACCGCCGATCTCAAAAAATAGCGATTGGCGGCCAAGCGCTCGCGCACTCCCACCTATGGTCAGTAAAAAAACGATTGTTGCAAGAATGGTAAATTGTTTCATGCAATAAATATACATTGAATTGGGTGCAGAAACCCATGCTGCTGCTTTGCTCGGATCAACAGGCGACCAAAATTGAGCATCCATGCGCTTTTTATTCAAAATTCTGCGATCTTTCAAGCTATGATCGTGTTTTACCTCATCTTACGGTTGATGGTGCGTGTCTCATTGCGCATTTTTTACAAGGAGTTTTCGGTACATGGCCGCGAACGGATTCCTACAAAGGGGCCCTTGATTGTGGTTGCCAATCACCCCAATACGCTCATGGACCCACTCATCGTGGCATCGCTGCTACATCAGCAGGCTGGATTCATCGGCAGCGGCATGTTTTTTCGCAACAAATGGCTGGCAGCATTGCTGCGTTACTTCCAGGTGATTCCCGTTTACCGTAAGCAAGACATCCGTCCGGGCGAAACCATCGACAACCAAGACAATTTCCAGCATGCCCGCGAATACCTCGCCAAAGATGGCACGCTGCTTATGTTTCCTGAAGGCACGAGTTATCCAGAGAAAAAACTGCGCGAACTGCGCACCGGCGCTGCGCGCATTGCCTTGACGTTTGAAGAGGCCCACAATTTTGAAGCGGGACTGCAGATCGTGCCCTTGGCGATGAACTACTCGGCATCCACACGCTTCCGCACGCGTATGCGCATTGATGTGGGCACGCCCTTCCCCGTGCGTGACTTCGCGGAAATGTACCGCCAAGACGAAGCGGAGGCTGTGCGTACACTCACAGAGGCCCTGCGCGTGCAACTTGCAGAGCGCATGGTCATCCTCGACGACAAGGATCAAGAGCGCATGCACAACCAGATCGCCCGCTTGCAACGCGAGCACTTTCACCCCCAGCAGGGCCTACCTGCTTTGAAGGCCGAGCAGGAATTGGCAGACCGCATCCGCGAAGTCCAAAGTAGCACCCCATCGGCCATGGAGCGCTTGCAGCTGCGCCTCGACCAATGGTTTGCCATGATGGACCGCCTCCAAATCCAAGAAGGGTTTTTCAAGAGCCGCTTCCGCAAATGGCATGCAGGCTTGTTGTGGTTTCTTCAAGGCTTGTTTCTCGTGATCACATCGCCGCTTTACCTTTTTGGACTGTGCACAAGCTGGACGCCCTATTGGTTTCCAGCCTGGATTGCTCCCCGCATCAGCGACGAGGTCGAGTACCATGCCCCAACCATGATGGTTATCGGCATGTTTTTGTTCCCGCTTTGGTACGGACTCATCGTCCTACTGGCATGGCTCGCCGGCCTCACCGGATGGTGGCTTTTGGCTTTTGGCATCCTCCTGCCCATCCTCGGCGGATTTTCCCTCTACTACGCCCAGCAAATGGACCGTTTCAATGGCCTCACCAGCCTCCTCCACATACGTGGTCGCCGCAAAACACTTTTGGAGCGACTCGACGATGAGCGCGACGACCTCATCGCGGATCTCAAGGCTACCTTGGGGGAATGGGGCTAAGCCTGCGTCGGCCTTCTCCCTTGCATCCTTCCATTCGTTTTCAACGATCCCAATACAAAAACGGAGGCGAATGCGCCATTGTTGCACATCCGCCTCCGTCTAAAACCCAAACAACCGTATCAATCCAGCTTTGAGACCCTCAGGGTCTGCATCGCTGTGCCATTGCTGACTTTGAGAAGATAACTGCCCGCAGCAACCGCCCGCAAATCCAGCTCCTGCAAACCGCCTTGCAAGCCCTGGCGCTCAAAGACCAGCGTACCACGCAGGTCATACAAGCGCACCGCCATCGCTTCTGTCATGGTCGGCAATTGAAGATGCAGCGACTGAGAGCATGGATTGGGCCAAGCCTGCACGTCCATGCCCGCTTGCGCACCCACGCCTACCGCGAGTGGAACTTCAATGCTGATCACCGTATCGCAGCCATTGGCATCCGTAGCGGTCACCGTGTAAATTCCAAAGGATAGATTGGAAATATCTTGGGTCGTATCGCCATTGCTCCAGAGGTAGGTGTAAGGACCTACACCGCCCGAGAGCGAAAAGTCGATTGCGCCATTGGACACGCCATCGTCGATGGTCACCACCGAGGAAGGCGCTAGCGGGCTGGGCTCTGCAATCGCAAATGAATCACTGTGCATGCAGCCATTTTGGTCAGTGAGGACCAATGAATAGTTGCCAGGCACCAAACCTGACAGGTCCTCGGTCGTCATGCCATTGCTCCACAAATAGGAATAGCCAGGGGTGCCGCCCGCAGCGGTCACATCCAAGGCGCCATTGCCAAGGCCATTGCATTGCACATCGGTGGGCAGACAGGTAAATGTAAGCACCGTAGGTGCAGACAGGATGATGGTATCCGTGTCTGTGCAGCCGTAGGCATCGGTATAGGCTACTGTATAGGTACCGCCGCCGAGGCCACTGATGCCTTGCGAGGTATCGCCAGTGCTCCACAAGTAGGAATAGCCAGGGGTACCGCCACTCACGCTCAGCCCGATCGTGCCATCGGTGTTGTAGGAACAGGTCGGTGCCGACCACGTCACTGTATCGGTCAATGCGCTTGGCTCGGCCACCACGATCGACTGTGTCGATGTACAACCATTGCCATCGGTCACGGTGACCATATATGTGCCCTGCCCGAGTGCACTCAGGCTAGATGCGGTCGCACCATTGCTCCAGAGGTAGCTGAACGGTTGCGTCCCCGAGGTAATGCTCACGCCCGCACTGCCCGTGCTGTCTCCGTTGCAAAGGACATCGGTATGGCTGGGCGCGAATGCCAAGGGTGTCGATCCCACGATGATCTCATCGTAGTAGCCATTGCTCCCCGGGTCAAAGTTGTAGAGGTGGATTTGGCTCACGTTGGAGCTTGTGAGTGACCGAAAGGGATAATTGGATTGCATCAATACACCATTGATATACAGGTCATAGGTATGGGTTGTATAATTCACGTTGAGCAGTTCTACATGGTACCAAGTATTGGCGGTGGTAGCGATCTCAAAATTTTGGGTATTGTTGTAAAAACGCAGGGTGCCTAGGTTCGTGAAGTAGCTAAAGACGATGCCATTGTTGCTGCTGACACTGGCATCGCCGACCACGAAGTAGCTGCAATTGTTGTTGTTGGACGAGGTCTTGGCCCACCACCCAATATAGGTCGATGCAACCGGTGCAAAGCTCCACATGCTCCCGCTGTAGTGCGAAGTGTTACCTGTTTGCTGCAAATAGGTCGTGCCTTGCGGCGCACCGGCCGTCGGATAGCTGCGCACCAAGGCACCGCCTTGCACCCAGGCCGGGTTCATCGTACCCGTTTCAAAATTGTCATAAACAATGGGCGAGCATTGGCTCCAAGCAAATGCCGAGCATGCCATACCAGTGAGTAAGAGTAGTAGTTTTCTCATTTTTCTTGTGCTAAAATCCCTATTCAAGCTGTAAATTAAGCATACCAAATGGCCAATTCAAGCCGAGAAAATAATTAATCGCAAAGTATATCAAATCAGTAGGAATAAGCGCCCTCTCCGCCTCCCAAACCGTGACGAGGTCAGCGCTTGTGACGGGTGCAAGACAAATCCGGCAACCGTTCGTTGGCCCTCCCCAAAGGCTATATGTGGGCCGACGAACGGACAAGGGGAAAATGCGCCTTTAACGGCTTGGATTCGTCTGTCAAACGAATCGTTCGTCGGCCCACAAGCAGGGTTGTGGGGAGGGCCAACGAACAAAGTTTCCCTGCTGCCGGATTTGTCCTGCACCCCTTGTGACACTACGACCACTAAGTTTAGCCAGCTGTCCAAGGCGTGAAGAATTGTCATCCGACTTCCAAACATTCCCCTTTTGCAATCCTTGAATTTTTCTTAATTTTCACACCCGAATGCGTGAGTTTCGTTTTTCTAGGATGGCCACCGCCTCCAGGGCAAACGTTGGTGAGCGCAGCAGGGCTTATGAAACAGCATATAATGTCAAAGGCAAATCCTTAAAATACGAAAATTTGTATGGCGATTAATCTGCAAAAAGGTCAGCGTGTCAATGTCGGTCTGACCAAAGTGGCCGTCGGCTTGGGCTGGGAGCCCGCCACGAGTGGTGCTGAGGCCGACCTCGACGCATCGGTTTTCATGATCGGGAAGAATGGCAAACTTCCTGAAGATGAATTCTTTGTATTTTACAACAACCTGAATTCGCCCGACGGCGCTGTGCAGCATACGGGCGACGTGCAAAAAGCCTCCAACGATGGCGATGACGAAGACGAGGAAACCCTCATGGTCGATCTCGATAAAGTCGATGCCCGCGTGGAGGAGCTCATCTTTGTGGTGACCATCCATGACGCCTCCAAGCAAGGCCAAAACTTCGGTCAGGTCAAGGACGCCTACATCCGCGTCATCGACCAAGGCACCAATGAAGAAATGATGAAATACGAGCTCAGCGAAGATTTCTCAGTTGAGACCGCTGTCACCATCGGTCGTTTTTACCGCCGCGACAAAGAGTGGCGCTTTGAGGCCATGGGTGTCGGCAGCCGCGGTGGCCTCGGCGATTACCTAGGCACCTACAATTGATCCAACATTTTCAATACTCCTCAATAATTCACTGACATGGCTATTAATCTCTCCAAGGGCCAGACCATCAACCTCGACAAGAACGTCAACGACTTGTCTGCGGTCACGATTGGACTCGGCTGGAAAATCCGCAGCAAGAAAAAAGGCTTCTTTGGCAAAATGTTTGGCCCTGAAGATGCCGATTTTGATTTGGACGCGATGGCATTTCTCCTCGACGACCAAGACAAAGTGCGCAACTTTGGCTATGAGCGTGACCTCGGTGGCGGTCGCAAGATCGGTCTTGTGGACAGCGATATTGTCTTTTTCAACAACCTGCGTCACCCATCGGGAATGATCTGGCACACGGGCGACGACCTCACAGGTGGGACAGGTGGAGATGATGAGCGCATCATCGTCAAGCTCAACCAACTGCCCCCACAGTACACCAAGATCATCTTTTTGGTCTGCATCTACCAAGGTCGCCAAAAAAACCAGCACTTCGGTGGCGTCGAGAATGCTTTCATTCGTGCCGTCGATGCCAAAGGCGTCGAGATTGCGCGCTATGCTTTGAGCGATGATGCTGCCTACGAAAATCAATGCTCGATGATCTTTGGCGAAGTGTATCGCAAAGACGGTGATTGGAAATTCCGCGCCACCGGCAATGCTTTCTATTCAGATTCCTTCGTCGAAATCCTCAAGAGCTACGTATAAGGCTTCTAAAACTACGCATGAGAAAATTACCGGTTTACCTCCTGTTGGACACATCAGGATCCATGTTGGGAGAACCCATCGAAGCGATCAAAAACGGCGTGCAGACCCTCGTGGCTGCACTCCGTCAAGATCCCTATGCGCTTGAGACCGCCTATCTCAGCGTGATTACATTCGACAACGGCGCTCGTCAGGTGGTGCCATTGACCGAATTGGCGACTTTCCAGATGCCCAATATCCAAGCCCAAGGGCAGACTTGCATGGGCGATGCCCTCAAGTTGCTCGCCCAAAAGGTCGATACGGAGGTCTTGAGAACCACTGCCGAGGTCAAGGGCGACTGGAAACCGATCGTGTTTATCATGACCGACGGCACGCCCACCGACGATTTGCGTGAGGGCCTCGCAGCCATTCGTTCCAAGCGCTTTGGCATGATCATCGCCTGCGCAGCCGGCGCCAATGCCAACGTGGAATCCCTCAAACAGATCACTGAGTCGGTTGTGTCGCTAGACACAGCAGATTCCAGCACGATCTCGGCATTTTTCAAGTGGGTCTCAGCCTCCATCTCCACAGGCAGCCAAAAAGTGGAAGCCTCGGGCAAGGAAGTCGTTGGCCTCCAAGAGCTGCCACCTCCTCCTCCAGAAATCAACATTGTCGTCTAATCTTTCCATCCGTTCTCTTCCATGCGGCGATTACCCGTTTACCTGCTCCTCGACACCTCCGGCTCCATGCGCGGTGAGCCCATCGAATCTGTCAAGGTGGGCCTAGAATCCATGATTTCCAGCCTCAGGCAGGATCCTTTTGCGCTTGAGTCAGTGCACTTGAGCATCATCACGTTTGACCGTGAGGTCAAGGTATTGGTGCCACTCACTGAGCTTGAAGTGTTTCAATTGCCCGATATCCAGACCCCTGAGAGCGGCCCCACCCACTTGGGAGAGGCGCTCGAATTGCTGGTGAAACGCGTCAATTCAGAAGTGATCAAGAGCACCGCCGATCGCAAAGGTGATTGGATGCCGCTCTTGTTCATCATGACCGACGGCAGCCCCTCTGACCTCATGGTGTTTAGAGAGGCAGTGCCCAAGGTGCGTGCGGTGCATTTTGGCAACATCATCGCCTGTGCAGCAGGCCCCAAGGCCAAGGAGAGCTTTCTCAAGGAAATCACCGACAACGTCGTGAGCCTCGACACCACAGACGCCAACACGTTTGGCTCATTTTTCAAATGGGTATCGGCATCCGTAAGTGCGGGAAACAAAAGCATGGGCACCAACCAAGAGGCTGCCCTCCCGCCTCCACCCCCTGAAGTAAATGTAGTAATATGACCCTTCTACTCTTTAGATTTGGTTTTTTTGGCATCGCGGTCAAGCTATTGATCGTTGCTGGCTTGGTAGGCATGTACCTCTACGCCAAGCTTGCCCCCCACAAAGACAAACTCGATGCCAAGCATCGGGGTTGGTTTGATACGGGCGACAAGATCTTTGGTGGTCTGTCGCGTGCTATCGGCGGCAACATGAAGCCCTACAAAGTGGGCGAAGGCATCTTTCTGGACATGGGCCAACTCATTCTTTTTTTCATCATCGCCGGATTGGCGTTGATCACGATGGTCGGCATGTAAAGGATGAATCATATACCCTGAAACAATTCACACAAAATACGCCATGAGACGACTCCCTGTTTATTTTTTGATTGACGTTTCCGAATCCATGGTCGGCGAGCCGATCCAGCAAGTGGAGGCGGGCCTCGGCATGATCATCCAAGAGCTCAAGCGCGACCCGTATGCTTTGGAGACCGTGTTTATCTCCGTCATCGTGTTTGCGGGCAAGGCAAAAACCATCACATCGCTTACCGATGTGATCACATTTTATCCACCACGGCTCCCCATCGGGGGCGGTACATCCTTGGGGGAAGGCCTGAACCACCTCATGCGTGACATGGGGCAGACCCTCGTCAAAACCACCATGGAGCGCAAGGGGGATTGGAAACCCATTGTATTCCTCTTTACCGATGGCGCACCGACCGACAACTTTCAAAGTGCGCTCGATACCTGGAACCGTGATTGGAAAAACAAGTCGCAGGTGGTCGCCGTCTCCTTTGGGACCGGTGCCGACTTGAGCGTACTCTACCGCCTCACCGACAACGTGATGCTGTTCAAAAACAGCGACGCCAACAGCTACAAGGCATTTTTCAAGTGGATCACCGCATCTATCCAAGCCAGCAGCCAAAGCGTGAACATGTACAGCAAAGAGGACCTGAACCTCGCGCCGATCGACAAGAGCTTCATCGACGAGAAACCAGGCTCCTCAAGTGGCGGCAGCACAGGCACGGTGGATGTGAATGTCGCGATCTTTTTGGCCAAATGCCAAAACACGAAAAAGAACTACCTCATCAAGTATGACAAGGCTGGCGGCGGTGCCAACAGCGATTGGCTCGGCGCGGCCAACGTCTCCCGTGGCTATCGCCTCGCAGGTGCATTCCCCGTCACTGAGGATTATTTTCAACTCACACAAGAAGGCGGCGCCAACAATGCCAAAGTCAACAGCAGCGAGCTCCAAGGTTTCCCCCATTGCCCTTGCTGCGGCAACAGCTACGGCTTCGCCCTCTGCCAATGCGGCAACGTATTCTGTGCCGACGATAGCAACAGTGCGACCTGCCCATGGTGCAGCCGCACGCTCACATTCTCCAACGAAGGCGGCAATAGCAGCTTCGACATCTCACGCACCAAAGGTTAAGCCCATTCGCGCCCATGTTTAGACCCAACAACCTCGATCAGGACCAGGATGAAGAACGCACATTTGTGCAAAAAGCCCTGATGCGGCGCTTTGTGGGTGATCAGCAGCTGCTCTACAAAGACCTCCCCGCGTTCATGGAGCATCCCGAACTCAAGGGAATCATGGGTCGCTACCTGGCCTTGCAAGATGAGATCCACGCCACTTTCTTGGCCGCAGGGTTTGGCGCACCCGAGCCCGAGATCGCCCTAGAGGCAGCCGATCCGGACCTCGCCGACTTGCCTGCGGAGATCCTCTTGACAGAAGCGATGGATGCGTCCATCGCAACCGTCGAGGATCCCACCGAATTGATCGCGCCGATCGATGAAATAGAGGAGGTTCATCCCGGCCTAGAAGTCGAGGAAGTCGCGGCCTTTGAACCGATCGCCGACGATATGGCCGATCCCGAATTGCCGAGCGAGCCGCAAGTCGATGCAACTGCGGAAACACCTGCGCCACAAGAGGTGGAAGCGGATGACGCGGTGCCGACCGATGAGATCGACACGCCAATAGAAAAAACCAAACCCATCATCCCACCGAGCATCCCTGTGAAACTCAACCTCCCCAACGGCAAAATAGGGCAAGACTACCTGCAAAAAATCGACATTTCCCCGCTGCACCGCAGCTTGGAGTCCTTGCTTGAAGTCGTGGGCACTGGCTTTGAAGCTGTCGGCTTGTCGTTTACGCATGATGGAGAATTGAAAATAGAGGGCCAACCCGATGACCATGGCAAATTTCCGGTGGAGATCCTCCTGAGATTTGCCGCCGATGGTGATCGTCCTGCGCAAGACTACCGCCTGCAAGGCGAGATCGACATCCTGCCCGATCCGCGCAAGCTTTGGAAGGAATTGGAGCCCGATGCGAGCCTGCCCTTTCAAAAATCCCACTTTCGCAGTGAGGCCCTGCACATGGCGGGCCGCACGATGATCGCTGCGAGCCGCCGTGGCCGCTCCCATGCCCACAACGGCACATTCAGAGACGACGAGTTTGAACTCCGCGTCAATGAGGCCCAGCAATGGTACATCATGGCTGTCGCAGACGGTGCCGGGTCTGCACCCTATTCCCGCCGAGGCTCGCAGATCGCCTGCGACAAGGCGATGGAAGTCTTGGAAACCAAACTCAACGATGAGCGCCTCGCGACCGACATCGGCGCGCTTGCGGGTGCGTGGAGCCGCGAGCCTAGCGAGCAGCTGCGTGGGCAAATCCGCAACCGCATCTATGAAGCGCTCAGCCATGCGGCCTATGCAGGCTACAAGGCCATCTGCGAAGAGGCCGAGGCGATGGGCGAATCCCCCAAGGCATTCCATACCACCTTTCTGCTCACCATCGTGCGCCAATATGACTTTGGTTACTTCGTCGCTACATGGTGGGTCGGCGATGGCGCAGTCGGAGTCTTGCAACGTGGTAAATACCACAAACTCATGGGCATCCCAGACGGTGGCCAGTTTGCGGGACAGACGCGCTTTCTCACCATGCCCGAAATCTGGACAGACGGCGCCACTGTCGCCAAACGCATCGAGTTTGACGTCGTGCAAGACTTCACGGCCGTCGTCGTGATGAGTGATGGTGTGAGCGACCCCAAATTTCAAACCGATCACAACCTGCTCCAACGGGAAAATTGGGACGCTTTGTGGGACGAATTGAGTGAAGTGATCGACTTTGAGCACGACAACCTCAAGGCCGATGAGCAGTTGCTCGATTGGCTGGACTTTTGGGCCGCAGGTGAACACGACGACCGCACGATCGCCATCTTATTCTAATCCAACCCGAGCAACCATGAGCGAAATCGTCGAAATCAAGGCCACTGATGGCAGCATCGTCAAGTACGTGAACAAAGTGATCGGCCAAGGCGGGATGAAAGACGTGTATTTCAGCCCCGACAAGTCTTATGTGGTCGGTTTTTTTCGCGACAAACAAGACGCCAATTCCAAAGACCGCCTCATCAATATTGTAGGTGTCTTTCGCGAACGCATCTTTGGCCAGGAAGGCGGCGCGTATTGGGAGGAATTGTTTTGCTGGCCCACCAAGATCGTGGAGCATCAAGGCAAATTGGGCATCGTCTG
>JANORP010000125.1:0-7255 GCA_031415375.1 Bacteroidota bacterium
TTAATCGTGACAACTATCGTGACAGCAATCGTGACAAATAGCTGTAAACCGCACTGAAAATTTGATCGTGACACCAATCGTGACACCAATTCGTGACAAATAGCTGTAAACCGCACTGTAAATTTAATCGTGACAGCTATCGTGACAGCTATCGTGACAGCTATCGTGACAGCAATCATGGCAAATAGCCGTAAACCGCTCTCTAAATTTAATCGTGACAGCTATGGTGACAGTTCTCGTGACACTAGTCGTGACGACAATCGTGCCAAATTGCTGTAAAACGCACTGTAAATTTAATCGTGACAGCTATCGTGACACCAATCGTAACGACAATCGTGCCAAAGAGTTGTAAACCGCACTGTAAATTTAATCGTGACAGCTATCGTGACAAATAGCCGTAAACCGCTCTCTAAATTTAATCGTGACAGCTATCGTGACACCAATCGCGACAAACAGCTGCAAACAGCACTCCAAGTCTAATCTCGGCATCTTTGACAACACCTAACACAAAAATGAATCGAAAGCGGCCACGGCATTGGGCGCTCTATGCCAACAGCTTAGCCTAAAGCTTGGCACTCACCTTGGGAAGCATCATCCTTTTCCAATCTGAGAAGTCTCCTTCCAAGATATGACGACGGGCCTCACCGACTAGCCACAGGTAAAAATGGAGGTTGTGCAAGCTCAAAATCGTCATCGCCAACATCTCATTGGCTTTCAGGAGGTGGCGCACATAGGCTTTGGAGTAGTATTGGTCGGCAAAGAGGTCGCTGTCTGGATCTAGGGGACTGAAGTCGGCCTCGTATTGCAGGTTACGCATGTTGCGTATGCCCTCGCGTGTAAACATCATGCCGTGGCGCGCATTGCGCGTAGGCATCACGCAGTCAAACATATCCACGCCCAGGGCGATGTTTTCCAACAGGTTTTCGGGGGTGCCTACCCCCATGAGATAACGCGGCTTGTCCTGCGGCAAGATGCTGCAGCACAAGTCGGTAAACTCATACATCAGCTCGGTAGGCTCGCCTACACTCAAGCCGCCGATCGCATTGCCCGGCAAGTCCAGGCTGGCAATAAACTCGGCCGATTGTGTGCGGTAGTCACGGTACATGCCACCCTGCACGATCGGGAACAGAGCCTGGGAGTGGCCATAGAGGCCCTCGGTGGCTTGCCAGCGTGACTTGCAGCGTTGTGCCCACCGGTGGGTGAGCTCCATGGACTCGCGCGCATAGCGCTCATCGCTCGGCCACGGCGGGCACTCGTCCAAGACCATCATGATGTCTGACCCGATGATGCGCTGGGTATCGACGACATTTTCGGGTGTGAAGAGGTGCTTGGAGCCATCGATATGCGATTTGAAAGTCGCACCTTCCTCACTCAGCTTGCGCTGTTTGGAAAGGGAAAATACTTGGTAGCCTCCGCTGTCGGTCAGTATCGGCCCATCCCAATGCATGAATTTATGCAATCCGCCAGCAGCCTCCATGATGCGGTTGCCGGGGCGTAGATAGAGGTGGTAGGTATTGCCCAAGATGATCTGGGCTTTGACGTCATCGCGCAGATGGTTTTGTTCTACCGCTTTCACCGAAGCCACCGTGCCCACGGGCATGAAAATGGGCGTAAGGATCGTGCCATGGTCGGTTTCGATCTTGCCAGCACGGGCATGGCTGCCGCTGTCGTTCTTTTCAAGCGTAAATTTCATTGCGCCGCGAAGTTAGCGAGGGGCAAGTTGGGATGCAAAACTGCATCTGGGCCCTACTTCAAGCGACGCCCTATTTTCCTACGATTTCAAATGTGGCCCGATTGTCAAAGCCTCTGATTTGTTGGGTGCCGTCGGTCACGAGGATCTTCCAGAAATATCGGCCTGCAGGCAGGTCCCTGGGCACCGCGAAAAAGGTATCGCTCACAGCAGGAAAGCAGCTTGTGGTGGCCGATGTGAAGCGATCCTCAAGACTGTAGCAGACTTCATAGGTGAGGGGATCATCATTGGGGTCGCTTGCTGGGTGCCAACGCAGCATGTCATTGGCGCCTAGCGCTGCGGTAGGCTGGATGAGCCTAAATGATCTCGGATTGAACTCAAACTGGTTCTTGAGGTTAGTTGCGCGTCGGCTGATGTAGTCTTTGAGCTGTGTGATCTCAAATTGCCAACTGTCAAGGGTATGCTTATGAAAAAAGGTGTCGCCAACGATTGCTGGGGCAAGTTGCCTGGCGAGACTGTCAATAATTGGGAACAAATATGCTGGATTGTAAATGGTCGCTGAGAGATTGTCGATGCGCAGCTGAATGTCTTGGAGAATGGCCGGTGTGACCAGGGCACGCTCAAAAAAGGGATTGCTTGGCATGTCTCCCAACCGCGTGTCGGAATTGTTGCCTCGCTGGTAATAGTCATCGACTTCGGCCAGCAAAAACGTATTGTCCATATCCCAGGGCAGGTAGCGCCATTGACGTTTGTCGGGGCTGCAATACATGAAATAATTGTGGTAGTAAGTGCTGCGATTGCCGATGAGCATGTTCATGGCGATCGAATTGGTCATATTTTTATAGGCAAAAGTCTTATGAGCCCAAGCAGCATAAGCTTGGTCAGGGATGGTATCGAGTTGCGCGATCAAGCTTTCCAATTCGTCCCAACTGGAATCCTTTTTGGGTGTTTTGCGTTCCCAAAGCGCCTTGACGTCGTCATAGTGACTCAGGCAGGCTCCATCGCGGGTGGCTTTGAAGAGGTCGCCTTTTTTGCTCATCCCCCATTTTTCAAGAAAATTGTCATCGATCCCTTCTACCAGCAAAAAGATGCCATGGAACACGCCATTTACATGCACAAGGAGATGTTGGGTAGCGTAGCAAGGCTGCCCTGAATCCTTGAAAAGGCGCGTACAAAGGTATTGCCGCAGATAGGTTTTGTCGAGATATTCGGCATTCAGATTGAGTGTCGTGCGGCCAAAAGGAAGCCGTTTGGCTTTGGGAATCTTGAGTTTGAGGGATTTTTTTGGAAACTCGCGCGATGTATCGCCGCGAAGCCGCAGGCGCACATTTTTCCATTCGTGCTTCCCGATTCGCAAGGTGGCCAACACATATATGTCTTCCTTAAATGTCGTGCAAATCAGCTCGAAACTGTCGGGATTGCAGGTGATTTCCAGATTCGGAAGCGGGCCTTCGTCCGTATCCCTTGAATTTGCCTCTGCCTTGCAACCTTGACCGTTGCCAAGGATCAGCAGTAAAATCAGCAGGCTAGGCATGCCCAGCCACCAACCCATTTTCTTCATTCTTCTCGTCGCATTGTAAACGTAAAGTTAACAATGGTGCCGACAAAAGCCATGTATCGGAAACAATGACCTAGCTGGTAGTGGGCATGCGCGACTTCAAGTCAAGGGTGGCAAGCATAGATTGGCATTGGGGGCAGAGCTCATCCAACGAATGCTTGCACGCGAAGACGACCTGAGATAGGCGAATGCGCGCGTTTCAGCTTGGCCATCCCGCCAAAGCGGCCCCGACCCGATCAAGGGATTTCAAATCCAGAAGGTGCAGCAGGTAGTGTGCGCGTCGTGAGCAGCAGATCGAGAAAGAAAAAGACCTCATCGCCCGTGGCGCCACTCCGGCCATTGAGGGTGATCTCAAGCGTGTTGACTTGGTTCAGATCGGTGACTGGCTGGCCTGAACGCAAAAATTGGCTGAGGGGAACCTCGGCGGTTTGCATGATGATCATGGTATCATCATAGCAACCGTCCCCAGGTGCCTCATAGCTAAATTGCCGCGTGAAATAGGCTGGATGTACTTGTGTGCGCACATCAGCCCCATTGATGGGGTTTCCGATCACCGTAGCGCCTGACTTGATCCGCAAAATGTAGTTTTTGAGGTCGATCGAGCGTCGCTGGGCCGCGATACGTGGATCGTACTCCTTGGTATATCTGAAGCTGAAATGGCTTCTCGTGGCAAGATTGTCGGCTGGGTCGATCGGAATGCGCAAGGCAAGACGCTCGCTCCGAGGCCGGGTCACGCGCTTGGCCGCGACCTCGTTGGCAAATACGTGATTGCCAGCGACAGATCTCCCATTGAGGTTGGCTTCGACCTCGATAGGTACCGCCGCATTGGTGCTCGTATTGGTGGCGGTGAGGGCACGCGCGTCGAGCAAGACCATCGCAGGGGGAGCAGAGAATGGGAAGGGAAATTTCCATGCGCGCTCCAGATCCTGCCCGATTGATGTAGCGCGAATACGGTCATCAAAGAATCGATAGCGATGATTTTCGCCACGCAAGCCTGCAAGTAAGGCATTGCCAATCGTGGCATTCGCCAGATTTTCATGGCCAGCATTGGAGAGCATGTGGATCGGACTTTGGCATGCAATCGAGCGGTTGATACTGGCGCGTGTGCCTGAGATCTGACGCCATACACTGTTGAAGCGTCCATGACTGGCGCCATGGCTGAATATCATCGCTTTGGGGGCGTTCACATTTTCATAACTGTTGAAAGCGCCCTCCTGCACGTCTTCGTCATGCGAGCTGGCGAGCACGAGAAAAAAGGTGGTCGGCGAGTCGATCAAGGCACGGTGATTGCTGGGTTCCAGTGCTACAATGGTTTTGAGATGCGTCAAATTGGGACTTCCGAAGATGGCCGCGACATCATGGATTGCATGGTATTGATGCGCGATCATTTGGAAATCATCGTTCGGCGGGCGGCGCGTGTTGGAGTTGTATGCACCCGTCGGGATGGGTAGGGTAGTGATCGTCGAGGGACCTTGTGACGCGTAGTCTGCAGGAGCTGTGCCGACGCGCGCGGTGAAATAGGGTTGCAGAACCTGCACGGTGTCGGCGCCTCGCGAGTGGCCCATGAAGCCAAATGTCGTATAGGATAGCTTACCTTGGATTTCGCTTTTGAGCCGATGCAGGAGCGCTTCTTGGGATCCGGTCCCAAATGGCGGAATGAGCGCAAGCGCATCCTGCAGCATCACCAAGCTATTGTCTGTTTTTTTGAACCTGATAGGCTGCCCTAGCGTCACGGGGGCATCGCTGATTTGTTTCAAGGCTGCCAGCACCAAGAAACAAATATGGATGCGCCCTTGTTGCTCGTAGTGTTCATGTCCGCAGGTGGGTTCTTCGAGGTAGCTCGCGACATTCACATTCACCGAGATCGAAGCAACGCCTTTGTTGGCGAGGTAGTGTTGCAGATAACGGTACCCGCGATAGCTTTTGGTTTCAGGCATGGCATTGCCATCGTTGTCAAAATAGGTCGATGATTGCCCATGAATGAACACCGCCAAGGGGTAGGGCGCCGTGCCCGCACCGTCGGGCATCACGAGTTGAAAGTGGAGTGGAATGTACTTGTCATTTTGCGCATCGGCGACCAAGACATCGCTCAATGCATCTAGCTTTTTCCAGTTGTTGTATCTTGCCACAAGGCCTACATCACCGCTGCTGTCCAAGACCGTGCGATGCGCAGCCAAAAATGGATTGATGCTGTCGGTTTCGCTGAGGGTATTGTAATAACGACCATACAATCGATACCGCCCGTCAATATTGTATTCCTTGTATCCCATATTCGTTGTTCAAAATGTGACAGGCTTCCTGGCCCTAGGGTATCTCAAAACCAGCTGGCGCAGCTGGTAGGTTGCGTGTCGTCAGGAGGAAATCCACAAAGAAATAAACCTCGTTGCCGGAGGCGCCGCTCGTGCCATTGAGTGTGATCTCGATGGCCGTCACCTGGTTCAGATCGGTCACGGGTTGCCCTCCCGCAGCGAGAAATTGGCTGAGGGGTAGCTCGGCCGTTTGCATCACAATCACCGTGTCATCAACGCAATGATCCAGGTCCCAATCTTGGGTCGGGTAGGCAGTGTGATGCAAGCTGGGCACGTCGCGCCCCTCGATCGCTGCCCCGACGATATTGGATCCCGCTTTCAGGCGCAAGGTATAGTTGCGTAGATTCACACTGCTGCGAGCAGATGCACTGCGGGCATTGTACTCCTTGGTATATCTGAAGCTAAAGTGCGTGCGCGTAGCCAAGGTATCGGTTGCTACAATCGGAATGCGGATCGATAGATTCTGATTGGCGGGTCTTGTGAAGCTGGAGACTTCAATTTCGTTTACATAGTTTTTGTGGTTTGCGACCTCCCTGTATTGCAGGCTGGAGACCGCTACGGCTGCAACCGCCGTGGAGGTTGTCGTGTTTTGGGCTGTGATACCTGCCGCATCCAGTACTTTGATGGCTGGCGGAGTCGCAAACGGGAAAGGAAATTTCCAGGCACGCTCAATGTCCTGACGCAGGCTCGTCGCGCGGATCTCGCCTGTGAAGAATTTATACCGATGGTTTTCGCCGAGTAGGCCGGCCAAAAATGCATTGCCCACAGTGGCTTTTGCGAGCGCCTCATGTCCCGCATTGGAAAGCATCCTGATAGGGTTTTGGCAGGCGATTTGGTGATTGAGATCACGGCGCTTTTCACTGAGCTGCCGCCATACCGTATTGAACCTGCCATGGCTCGCGCCATGGCTAAAGAGCATTGCCTTGGGGCAGTTCACATTGTCATAACCATTCAGCGCATCTTCTTGCACATCTTCATCATGGGAACTCGCGACGACAAGGTAAAACGTCGATAGGGAATTCAGCAATGCGGTCTTGCCACCTGGCTGTAGTGCCACGATGGTCTTGATCGCACCCATCTGTGGACTGCCGAAAATGGCCGCAAGGTCGAGCATATAGTGGTACAGATGCTGTTGAATCTCAAAAGAATCTGTACCATGTGTGCGTTCATTGTAGGCACCTGTCGGGATTCCGTGCCGCTTAGACGTGCTCGTGCCGGGAGTCCCGTAATTCGTGAGGGGAGGATCTACGCGCGCTGAGAAAAATGGCTGTAAGATTTGCACGGTATCGCCACCACGAGAGTGGCCCATGAAACCCATCGTCGTGAACGACAATTTACCTTGAAGGTCGGTCTTGAGTGCTTGCAACAGCTGCTCTTGCGATCCCGTGGTAAATGGGGGGGTGAGTGCCAGGCCACTTTCTAAGGGCAGCAGGGTGCCATCACTTTTTTTGAACAGTATGGGTTGGTTGGTCGATATTGCGGTGCCCGACAATTGGGATAGCAGGGCAAGCACGAGAAATGCGATTTCCAACCGTTCCATCGGTTGAAAATAGGGCTCACCTCCCAAAAAATTGGAAACGTTCACGTTTACCGAGACCGAGGCAACGCCTTTCTCCGCAAGGTATTGCTGCAAATATTGATACCCACGGTAGCTTTTTACCTCGTGGACTGTGTTCCCATCTTTCCGATAGGTAGGTG
>JANORP010000126.1:0-7293 GCA_031415375.1 Bacteroidota bacterium
CCCACAACTTGTGGGGAGGCCCGACGAACGGGTCTTCATCATCCACGATTGGGGCCACTCACTCGAAGATCGATTTTAATGCGCTTGCCCTAGGGAAGCAACCTTGTCTCAATACAATTAAGCTAACCTAGCCAATATGAAAATGGGCTGGCACTTTGCAGTACCAGCCCATTTTTTGATCGGGAAGCCGAATCTTAGTTGCCGATGGCAGCTTTGAATTCGGTATTGTTCCAGTAGCCACGGAACTCAAGGTCTTTGCGTGCCTTGTCTTTGAGGCTGCTGTCCATGGAGCAAGCTTTGCGCAGATTGAGCGTCAAGACGCTTGGATCTTTGCTGCGTGCACCAGCGATTGCCAACAAATAATAAGGCAGAGCCTGCTTGTCACCTGTCTGCTTGACAGCTTCTTCCAAGCTCGACTTGGCACCATTTACGTCGCCCATCATGAGCTTGCAAAGGCCAGCGTTGTAGTAAGAACCGCCCAAAGTATTGGCTGCATTGAATTTCTCAATTGCCATGTTGTAGCGGGCCATTTTCTCCAACACGACACCCAAGTTGAAGTTGGCTTCTGGGCTATTGCGTGCAGCGAGAGAATTTTCGAGCATTTCCTTGGCGTCTTTGTACTTAGCATTTTTGATGTAAGCAGCACCAATGTTGTTTTGGATGGCATAATCCTTGGTGTTGAGCTTGTAGGCTTTGTCCAAGTAGTTCATGCCAGCGTCGGCGTCATTTTCCATGAGGGCGATCACGCCAAGGTCATTGAAAGCGCGTGCATCGGCTGGGAAAGCATCGCGGAAGGCTTCCAAAAGGGCTTTTTTCTTGGCAGGCTCAGATTGACGAGAGACGGCATACATCCACTCTTCTTTCTCAAACTTGTCTTTGATATTGCCTTGGAGCTTGCCGCCAATGAAGTCATTGGCGATTTGATCGATCTCAGCATCGGTGCGGCGGGACTCATAACCTTCCATTTGGATGGTTGCACGGCGAAGTGGGGCGAGGATGTACTCGACTTTTTCTTTGCCACCAACCAATTGCATGATCTTGTTCTCAAGATCGTTGGGGTCAAGACCAGCAGACACGAGCGAGATGATTTGGCTCTTCACGTCTTGGCTGTAAGGCTGACCTTGGATGCTCTGCTTGAAACCATCCCAGTCTTCGTAAGTCACTGCGATATCGAAGAAGGAGGAGTCAAGGTAATTGTCATAACCAGCTGCTTTCAATTGGTCGATCAACCAAGTTTTCACTTGCTTGGAACGATTGATCGAGAGTTCGGTGTTGCGCTTGAAAGGACCTTCTGGAGAAGCAAATCCTTTGATTACCACCTTTTTGGTGATGTATTTTTTCTTGAGGAAGTCGCCAATTGCAGTGATATCGCTTTTGCTGTAATCACCGCTTTGGATGTCATCGACGTTCTTTGGGAAGTTGAACTGTGCAGTGCGCTCAGCCTTGACTTCTTTCACGTAGTTGTGTGTCGAAAAAATCAGATAAGTACCTTCATATACCAACCGTGAGGTGGTAATGCAGCACTCGCAAAGGTTTTCGACATTGGGGAGTTCAAAGGTTTTTCCCTTGCGCTCGTAGTCTTGCTTGATCATCAGGCTGTTGCCATCCATGCTAGGCATGAAAGGGCGACGGAATGAGATGGTAGTGTCGATGCCTGTCTTTTTGACTTTGGGGTACTTGTCTGAAGAGAAGACAATTTTGCCCTGCGATGCAGAACCAAATTTGGCTTCACCCGTATAAGTGCCGCCTTTTTTGAGGCCTGACTTGGGTGGTACGGAAGCTTTCAGTTGAAAGCGGATCGAATCAGCATGTACTTCGATCGGATCGGGGGTGCAGTTCACAGTCGCGCCCTTGAAAACCTTGCAGGACGTGAATCCAAGCGTCAGAAGGGCAGCGAATGCAGCAAACAAATAAAATTTCCTCATGATAAATTCCAATTGGTCCTTTATAGCAAAAGGGATAACAGTGGTTTTTAATTCAGGGGGTAAAATTAGAATTTATTTTCGATTTTTGAAACTTTTCTCGATTAAATTTGAGCCTTGGTAAGGGAATTTACCCACATTCCACCCAGAAACATGTGGGATGTTCCGACCTATTGATTGCCGATGCGCCCATCTTCTACGCGATATTTTTTGCTTTTATTTGGCCAAAATGCCGGGAACTCTAGGAGACTTGAAGTCCGAAACGTCCTATTTGAACTGATCGGGAATTGTGATGCCGACGATCTCGACCAGGTGCATCGGCTGCTCGGCATACAAAACCCTCGACCATTCATCTTAGAGCTACTTTCCAACATGCCCTTTGGCAGGATTACCACCATAGAGATATGAATGACAGCTACTCGGAAAAAATCCTCGAATTCAAAAACGTATCGACTGGATACCAGAACCGCAGCATCCTTCAAAATGTCGATTTCAGTATTTTGAAAGGCGAGTTTGTGTACATGATCGGGCGCACAGGTGCGGGCAAAAGCTCCCTGCTCAAAATGATCTATGCCGACCTGCTACCTGATGCGGGCTCGCTCATGGTGGGCGACTATGACATCGTGAAGCTCAAAAATAAAGAGATTCCTTTTTTGCGTCGCAAGATTGGGATCGTCTTCCAGGATTTCCAGCTTCTCCCCGACCGCGACATCTATGAAAACATTCGTTTTGCGATGCGTGCCACCGGATGGACAGACAACAACAAGATCAACAACAAGATCAGCGAATTGCTTGCACGGGTAGGGCTCAGCGAAAAACTGCATTCACGGCCCCATCAACTCTCTGGTGGCGAGCAACAACGTGTGTCGATCGCGCGTGCACTCATCAATGACCCGATATTGCTGTTGGCCGATGAACCCACTGGCAACCTCGACCCTGAAGCGACCGACATGATCATGGAGATCTTGTTTCGGATCAACCTGGCTGGCACCTCGATCATCATGGCGACCCATGAGCATGATCTGATCAGGCGCTATCCTGCCCGCACACTGGAGTGCCGCGCAGGCGGCGTATTTGATCACAAGATGAATTTCCAATAAAACTCAACCAAGAAAGGCTGCAAACACCCCTTGAAGCCGACTTTGCTCGTTTTCCCAAGTCAATGTATTTGCTGCCGTTTGACAATTCGCAGCATAGCGCGCATATTGATCTTCATTTTCACAGATTGCCCGAATCTTTGCTGCCAACAATTCGGGCTTGCGCTCACTTTCCAGCAGCACGTCCCCGACGGCATGCGTGCGAACCACTGCTGCCATCTCTGGCAGGTCGCTGACCAGCACAGGTAGGCCCGACTGAATATAGTCAAATAGCTTATTGGGCAAGGCGAAGTGATAGCTCGCACCACGATCGGCCTCCAACGACAATCCCAACATGGACGCTTGCGTGTGGAGACGCAAGGCTATGGGTGGAACAAAGCCTGTAAATGAGATTTGCGCATGGTAGGGCCGAGCAGCAGCAAGTTTTTGCAAAGGCTCCTCAAGATTGCCGATGCCAGCAATCAACAGGTGGTAACTCGGCAGGAAACGCATCGCCTCGATCATGAGCTCAATGCCACGGCCGACATTCAAGGCGCCTTGATAAATCAGCAAGCGCTCTTTGGGAACTCCCAAGACTTGTGCTTGGACCTTAAAAGGTAAGTTGCGCACCACACTCACTGGGAGCTTGTATTTTTCCGAATAGATCTGTGCAATGCTATCATTGACCGTGTAGGCAGCATCTACTCGGGGAAACGTGCGCTGCTCCAACCACAACCAAATCGCGCGTGTGAGCCCACGATCGACGAGCTCAGGCACCTCGGTCCAATACTCGTGTGAATCATAGACCAGCTTTTTCCCGCGCAACTTTGCCACCAGAAAATTAGGGAGCATGCTGTCCATGTCATTGGCCAACAAAACATCAGCCTTTTGAAACAGGAGCCACCAAAACATGCGTATGGCGTAGGCAAGGTAAAACAGCTTGCCTGTTTCAAAGAGAAATTTGAGTCGTCTCGTCTCGTAGGGACGCGCATCCAAGGGCTTGGATTTGCGACGCAAACGTCCTACCAGGCACACCTCAAACCCCATTTCCATAAGGGTGGTTGCCACTCGGTGTACCCGCTGGTCTATGCTGAGGTCGTTGGTGACTGATATGATGACGCGTCGGGCCATGAGGATGTAAATCAACTAAGTTTCCGCACAAGAACCGAATCAAGATCGTTTAGTACGTGTGACAAAAAGACCATTCGTGCGCTTCAAGATCCCCTTGTCGAGCATTTCCCGCACGAGTGCAATGCGCTCCTCGCGCGTACCCTCCGAGACGTGGTTGATCAAATGATGCATTTCCACCTCCAATTCCCCGATATAAGCGAGGATGGCCGTGCTCAAAATCTGTATCTGCGCAGCACCTTGTGGCGCAGATTTTTGACGACAATAGTCACACTTCCCACATTCCCTCCCAGAATTTTCCCCAAAATACACCTCCAGCATCCGGCTACGGCACATTTTCCCAGGATACTCGATGTATTTGAGCATAGCTGCGAGTCGTTCCTTGGACCGCTGCCGCAAAAACTCGATGCGGTCCCAATCGATCTCGGCCTTGGTGAGCCGACGGCGATGACTGAGCATCCTCAATGTGGGTTTGGTGGTAGGTGGATGCCAAGCAACAATGCCACGTGCATCAAATTGCGCGAGCATAGCAGCGATTTTTTCTTGCTCAATGCCCAACTGCCGTGCCCACACAACGGGCACAAAGCGCATGCTTTCTTGAAACACGCCACCACCCAAAGCACGCAGAATATGATCCAGCAAAAAAGCGCGGTCGGGATAACGTTCCTTAT
This sequence comes from Bacteroidota bacterium, assembly GCA_031415375.1. Taxonomy (GTDB): domain Bacteria; phylum Bacteroidota; class Bacteroidia; order J057; family JADKCL01; genus JADKCL01. The sequence continues at coordinate 4,798 of JANORP010000126.1, forward strand.
AAGCTAGGATTTCGTGGGGACGCACCAGAAGTTGGACATATCCATAATCGTCAGGCTGCTCGTGCAGCTGCACGATACCCGCTTGGTCCAGCAACTGGAGCGAATGAAATAATTTGACAGGATTGACGCGTTGCCGCTCGGCGATGACGGCAAGATCCAGTTGCAACAACGCTGCCGGCGCTGCATCGGCCTTGACCTCAAAGTGGTCGCAGAGCAATTCAAAATGGCGGTTGAGTGCATCCCATTCGGGGTATTTCTCCTCGACAAACTCAGTCAACTCCAACTTGTCTTGCGGATTGGCAAAAGCTAGCGCCAAGGAATCCTTGCCGTCACGTCCACCACGACCAGCTTCTTGATAATAGGATTCAGGATCTGCGGGCAGGTTGTAGTGAATGACAAACCGCACATCGGGTTTGTCGATGCCCATGCCGAATGCATTGGTGGCAGCCATCACGCGCACTTCGTTTTTGATCCAAGCCTCTTGCACGTCGTTGCGGTCACTGCTTTTCATGCCGCCATGGTAGGCGGCAGCCGCGACCCCATTTTTTTGCAGGTACTCCGCGATCGCCTTCACCCGCTTGCGCGTGCGCGCATACACGATGCCTGTCCCAGGAATATGGAGCACCGTTTCCAAAATGCGCTCCGCGACCCGCTCGCTCTGCTCGACGACATAGTGCAGATTTTCACGCCTGAAACTCTGTGTGAAGATTGCTGGATTGCGCAGCTGCAACTTGAGAGCAATGTCGTCGCGCACGGTTGGCGGCGCAGTCGCCGTGAGCGCAATCACTGGCACCCCAGGCAACAATTCCCGCAGCGTGTGGATTTCCAAATAGGCGGGTCGAAAATCATAACCCCATTGGCTGATGCAGTGCGCTTCATCTACAGCGATGAGGGTGACATTCATGGCGGGCAGCCGCGCGAGAAACATTTCTGTCTTCAGACGCTCTGGGGCGAGGTAAATGAACTTGTAGTCGCCATTCATCGCCTTTTGCAGCTTGCGGTCGATCTCAGCTGCATTGAGCGTACTGTTGATATAGGTGGCGGGAATGTCGCGGCGCATGAGCTGATCGACCTGATCACGCATCAAGGCGATGAGCGGCGAGATCACAATCGTGAGTCCCTGCAGCGCCATGCCTGGCACCTGAAAACAGATCGATTTGCCCCCACCTGTCGGCAACAGCGCCAAGGTATCACGACCGTCCAATACGCTTTGCACGATATCTTCCTGCATCGGTCGAAATGCAGGATATCCCCAATATTGCTGCAGGATGTCGATCGGCGTATCCATGAGGCTCGAATCTACGGTGGACAAGTTGATTTTTCAACCCACGCGTGACTTTCTGAGGACTTGCGTTGATAGAAGTGAGGGGAAATGGCTGCCTTGCTGTGCGTGGGAATCCCACGAGGACACGCGCAAGCATAGCACTGCGGCACCGATTGCGTTACACGATGAGGCCATCCTTCATGTTCAAGCAGCGATTGGCGGCGCTCGCGAGGCGATCATTGTGGGTCGTGATCAGGAACCCGACTTGGAAATCTTGGGCGAGCTGGACAAAGAGGGCATACATGCGCTCGCTGTTGGCGGAATCTAGGTTGCCCGTCGGCTCATCGGCGAGGATGAGCTGCGGCTTGTTCATGAGTGCGCGGGCCACTGCGACGCGCTGCTGCTCGCCTCCCGACAGCTGCGCGGGGCGGTGAAGTGCGCGGTCGCTCAGGCCCATGTAGTCGAGCAATTCGGCGGCACGTTTATGCGCTGCTGGGCGGTCGAGGCCCGAGATCAGCGAAGGCAAAGCGATATTTTCCACAGCATTGAACTCAGGCAGCAGGTGATGGAATTGGAAGACAAAGCCCAGTTTCTCGTTGCGAAAGGTCGCGCGTTTGCTTTCCTTCATCAAATGGATTGCCTCACCATCAAACCAGATTTCGCCTTTGTCAGGTTCGTCGAGCGTGCCGAGGATCTGCAGGAGCGTGCTCTTGCCCGCGCCAGATGCGCCGACGAGGGCCACAATCTCACCACGGCCGACGGTGAGATCGACACCCTGCAAGACATGCAATTGCCCGAAATGCTTGTGGATTCCCCGCGCCTCCAGCATGATGGATGCGGATGGCGAGATAGTGACGTTTTCGATGTGGAGTTGCTCTTGCATTGTGGGGGTAAAATTGGGGATTTTTTTTGATTGTGGAGGGGGAAGGCGCTCGAAAGTGGCGTGGGTCGGGGGAAATTTGTATTTTTGGGGAAATGGCTTGAACGAGGCATGTATATAAGAAGTATCGACATTCGGAATATCAAGGGCATAGAACATCTGAACATCAAGTTCAAAGATGGAGAGGAAGCAGGTTGGCATGTTTTGATTGGAGAGAATGGGAGTGGAAAGACGACGATCCTCAATTGTATTGCCTCTGCACTCCTTGGGGAACGAATGAAAATGTTTTTCTCAGGTGACGACATTGTTCGCAAGGGTCAAGAAGACGGCGAAGTGGGTCTTGTATTGCCCG